>USSJ01000260.1 GCA_900557285.1 uncultured Clostridia bacterium
AGGGCTCGACCTACAACGCCTATCTCATCCTCGACGAAAAGATCACGCTGATCGACGCCGTCAAGGCGGGATTCGAGAGCGAGATGCTCGAACGCATCGCCTCCGTCGTCGATCCCGCAAAGATCGACATCGTCATCTCCAACCACGCAGAACCCGACCACAGCGGCGCCATCCCCGCCGTGCTCCGCCTCGCGAAGAACGCGAAGGTGTACTGCGCCGCGGGCGCGGGCATCAAGGACCTCACCGCCTATTACGGCGACCTCGGCTTTGTCGGGGTCAAGGCGGGCGAGACGCTTTCGCTGGGCAAGCGCACGCTGACCTTCCAGCCCACCCCCATGGTGCACTGGCCGGACAACATGGTCTCCTTCCTGACGCCCGACAACATCCTCTTTTCCAACGACGCGTTCGGGCAGCACTACGCCTCCGACGAGCGCCTGGACACCGAGTGCGACCTCCCCGAGGCGTACATACAGGCGCGCAAATACTATGCGAACATCGTTCAGCCTTACGGAATGCAGACCGCAAAAGCCCTGGCAGCCTGTGCAGGGCTTCAGATCGATCTGATCTGCCCGAGCCACGGCATCTGCTGGACAAAACACATTCCCGACATTCTCGCGCTCTACAAATCCTGGGTCGCCAATGAATACGACGATACGGCGATCATCGTTTACGACACGATGTGGCATTCCACGGAGAGCATGGCGCATGCGATCGAGAACGCTTTCCTTGCCTGCGGACTCAAACCGCGCCTTTATAACCTGCATTACAGCCACAATTCCGACATCATCGCAGACGCAATGACCGCTAAATATATTGCCGTCGGTTCTCCCACGCTCAACAACAATATGATGCCTTCCGTAGCATCTTTTCTGACCTACTTCAAAGGTCTGACGGGCAATAAGAAAAAGTTTATTGCGTTCGGTTCCTACGGCTGGGGCGGACAATCCCCCGACCAGGTTTACGAAGCGTTAGCCGCTTCCAAATGCGAAGCGCTTCTTCCCGCCATCAAACAGGCGTACAAGCCTTCCGCCGAACAGCTTTGCAAAATTGAACAGGATGTCATCGCGGCGATCCGCCAGGGTTGACTTCTCCTGCTTTCGCTCCATTTCATCCGCAACATAAAGCCTGCGCAGACGTTCTGTCCGCGCAGGCTTTTTCTTTGTTCTTTTCCTTAAATTCCTCCCCTTCGTTTCCTTTCCGCAGAGTATCCGCAGTGCCGTCGCAGTGCTGCTGCTTTGCCGCAATCTCCCGCCGAGCCCCTCAAAGCTCCGCTCTTTTTTTCTTTTCCTGCCCATTTATTTGTTCGTTATGATTTTTGCGCTCCCCGTTTCCCTTTTTATACTCCGAATGCCTGCATTTTCCCGCTTTTCTCACTTTTCAATCCTCCGCATTCTCCCTGTCCTCCGCTTACAGCCGCCTCAATCTGCTGTCTCCCCCCCTTCTGTTCCTTTGTCTTTCTGCCCCTCGCCCTCCTGTTGTCTCGCCTTTTTGTCGCCTCGTTCTTCTGTCGTTTTACTCTCTCGCCGCTTTTCCTTTTTTCTTTTACCTCCTCACACAAAACGGCAGACGGAAAAAACTGCTGCTTTTTCCGTCTGCCGTTTCTGCCTGCATTGCAATCGGGCAGACGATCCGTCTTCGCCGCGATCGTCTGCCCGATGATTCTTCGAACCGATCAATTCGTCCCCGCACCGTTTACAAGGAAATTCGTTATCAGATTACCCTTCCCGACCAAACGGCGGTCTTTATCGTACGTTTTGTCGCTTTTGGGATTATAATAGCCGAGCATCTGATAATCGGAATCATAGACCGTGATCCTGCCCGTGACTCCCGTCGACGTGTAACCGATCAGCTGCATATTGGAATCATACAGTTTTTGCATAGAAATCGCCCCCTTTTTATTTGATTATAGGCGCGTTTCGTCGCAAAAACAAGAGTACGTGACACATTTTTAAGAACCATCCCTATTGGATCCGCTTTTTGTACGAACGGGCCGGACAAACTGTTTTTCTGTATCCACCCCCGACAGAAAACCTTTTCCGAAATCCTCGCGAGGCAGAGTTTTTCCATCCTCCAGATTGCGGAAAAACTCACAGATCAGCCGACAGCTTTCGCTTACCGCACGATCAAAAAGCGTATCCGCATCATCCTCGTAAACTTTGTCAGAATCCGATAAATTAGACCATTGCGTCCTGGAAACGTTTAAAACTCTCTGATCGGGATCCTCTCGGCGGCAAAGCACACTCAGAACCTGCGGCAAGTGCAGAAACTTTTCGCCTCGTTCAAAAAAACGGCGTTTGCGGAAATTTTTATCCGTAAAAAATCGTTCAAACAAAAGATATCCCGAAACGGCGCGGCGCAACGCTCCGTCCGAAATATTCGGCAAGCCGTTTGCAGAGCAGACCTCCCGTATCAGCACGGCGACCTCTTTCGGGATTCCCTTTCCCGTGCGCAGACGGCATTCAAATCGATTTACTTCTTTCCGATAAAATTTTTTTACAAAATACGTGTCCAGATCGCTTTCAATATAAGAATGCCACCGCACCCTGCGCGTCGGTTCCGCATCGATCATTTTTTGCGTAAGGCTGTATACATACGGATGAAATATACAATCCGCCGCATAGTGCGTAATATAACCGGCTATATAAGATAAGACCGTTTC
>USSJ01000261.1 GCA_900557285.1 uncultured Clostridia bacterium
ATATTTATCGCCGAACGTTAAAAATTTGTGCTGTGTTTTCGGCTCCTCGCAGGGCGAAACGACGATTTCGTCGCCGTTTTTATAGCACGCACAGTTAATTTCGCGCCGCTCTGCCAGGTATTTTTCCGCAATCAGGAGGGTATCGTAAGCAAACCCCGCTTCGATGGCAAACAACAGCCGCGCCCGATCCTCCGCCACCGCTACGCCGATGCTCGAGCCCTGCCGCGCAGGCTTGATGATGACGGGATACCCCAATCTTTCCTCGATACAGCGCACGGCAAACGCCCCGCGCTTTTTGTAATCGTTCTCGCTGATGCGAAAATACGGCAATGTGCGGACTCCCAACGCTTTCGCCGCCAATTTTGTGAGCGATTTATCCATAAAAAGCGCCGAAGAAGCCATATCGGGGGACGCGTTGGCAATGCCGTTCATATCCATCATAGCAGACACGGCGCCGTCTTCTCCTCCCATGCCGTGACAGCAGTTAAGCGCGCAATCGATCTTCGCAAGCGGTTTCAGCTTATTTTTGCGAAGCAGGCACAAGTCCTGCATACAAAAAATGGCACGATCTGCCTTTTTATCCAGATTCCCGCCCCGATAAAAAGATGTATCCAGCAATTCTTTGCCCGTGTACATCGCCCCGTCCTGCGCTATGTAAACGGGATAGACGTCATACCGCTCCGTATCCAGAAGATTTGCAGCCATCGTGCCCGTAATGATCGAGATCTCGTTTTCGCATGACTTTCCGCCGAACAGGACTGCCACATTTTTGCGCATAAAAAAACACCTCCGCAAAAAAATTTTTCGCTTTGGTGTTTTCGTTTTTCGGTTTCTGCGCCCTGTAAAACCTCGCAATTATTCAAAAAAGCACGCATACGTCGTTCACTTTTTTATGCGAAACCCTAATTGTAGATATCCGGCAGATCGTTTAAAAACAATACGGTGTCGCCCTCTTTCAGCTCCGTTTCCAAAAGCTCCTGCGCCTTTTCAAGCGAAGGCACGATCGTCAGTTTCTGCGTGTCTCCGCCCGCCTCCAGGTAGCCGTTCTTCACTGCCGTGACCAGCGTCGCGCCGACTAAAATCACCCGATCCAGTCCTGCCAAACGCGCACCCAACGCTTTGTTTTCTTTCTCTTCCAGTATTCCCAGTTCCACAAGCCCCGGCGTTACGACAATCTTGCGGCCTTCAAACAGGCGCAATACGTCCAGCGCCGCCGCCGCGCCGCGTATGTTGGCGTTGTAAGCATCGTCCAGAATGGTAACGCCCAACCTTTCCACCGGTTGCAATCGGTGCGGAATGTAATCGAGTTTGGCAATGCCTTCCGCGATCTCTTCCTTCGAAAGCCCTAATTTAAACGCCATCGCCGCCGCAAGCGCAATATTCTGCGCATTGTGCGCGCCTAAAAGTTTGCAAGCGCATTCCACCTGCAAAATACCCAGCGCCAGTTTGAACGAAATGCCTTTCGACGTGCATTTGACGCCGATCGCCGCACATTCGCCGTGTTCTCCCACGGGCACTTTGATCAGTTTTTCGGCGCGGCCGAACAGTTTTTCCGTGTTTTCATCCATGCCGATGACGGCAAAACCGCCTTCGCGCGTGCCGTCCAGAATCTCCCCTTTGGTGCGGATGATGTTATCAAGGCTTCCGAATGTTTCCAGATGCTGTTCGCAGATCCCAGTCAGGATACAATGATCGGGCTTTACCAGCCTGCAAAGTTCGGCAATATCGCCTTCGTGCCGCGCACCCATTTCCGCCAAAAAGAAATCGTAAGAATTGAGATCTTCCTTTTCCACCGCTTTCGCAATGCCGAGCGGCGTATTGTAAGACGCGGGCGTTGCCAAAACTCTATAACGTACCGACAAGATCTGTGCCAGAAAATTTTTGACGCTCGTCTTTCCGAAACTGCCTGTGATCCCGATCTTCACACAGCGGCAGGAATCGAGTTTTTGCTGTGCCGCCGCCAGATATTTCTTATTTCTCGCACGCGAAAACGGTTTTTCCAGAACATTCGCAAAGCGGATCAGCTGCGGCATCAAAAGCGGAACGATTGCCAAAAGGATATAGCGAAGATTCGTTACGATGCCGATCTGTGCAAAGTACGACGCCGCATTTCCGATCAGCACGAGCGCAAAACATACCACCGCAAGAACCAGTATGTTCAGAGCGTAAATGCGGTTCGCGCGCGCCGTGGAAGACAGGGGCACTTTCAGCGCTTTTTTATCCGCCGTGCAGTACAAACCCACGAAAAGCGGAACGGGAAGCAGGGCTATGTAAGCCGCCCATTTCCCCGCAAACGAAAAACAAAGCCCCAGTACCAGCATTGCCAAGGCAATAAGAAAAGCCAGCAGCGTAAAACGCGAGCGAGCCATGTTGCCCTTACGCCTGAGCCATGCGGCATACATTTTTCCGTCATACCCTGCCTGTTGCAGAGCGCCCAGCACGTTGAATACGCACATTCCGTATAAGAGTGCCGCTGCCAGCGCTATGACGATGTATTCGGCGATCGCAGTGATTGTAAACATATCTTTTCCTCTTACGATGATTTTCAGCGGAAAAATTCCCGCGCGATGGCGTTGAATTTTGCCGGATTTTCACAAAAACAAAAATGCGTACATCCTTCCATGTACACGAGCCCCGATCCGCGCGTGAG
>USSJ01000262.1 GCA_900557285.1 uncultured Clostridia bacterium
CGGCTTTATTTTGTACGGAAGGATTCGGGACAGAATGCAGCCGATCCTGCGGCAATGTGTCGCAATTTTGCTGTACGGGTTCGCAAAAGTTGACATTTATCCGCAGATGCGGTATAGTAACGGGAAGAAAAGTTTCCCTGCGAAAACGTATTGACGGCAGACAAAACGAAGGGATGAAACGGTGCTTTCGGCGGTTAAGGCAATATACGGGGAATGTACAGAGGAATGTACAGGGCGGGCGAGACAATTTCGGCGGACAGGAGAAGGCAAATGGAAAGACAGCGGGACAAAAGTTGGAAAGCGGTAACGAAGCGGCTTGTATTTTCGGCGCTGTTTGCGGCGCTTTGCTGTATTGCAACGAGTGTGTTTATCGTTCCGATGCCATACGGATATTTTAACATGGGCGATGTGTTCGTCCTTCTGGCGGGGTGGTGCCTGGGGCCTGTTTACGGTGCGGCGGCGGCAGCTCTCGGCTGCGTGCTTGCGGATATTCTCAGCGGGTATGTGATCTATGTGCCGGCGACGCTCGTCATAAAGGGTAGTATGGCGGCGGTTGCCTATGCGGTCGCGGTGCTTTTAAAGAAAGCGATCCGAAAAAACAGAATGGATTTTCTTGCGCGCGGCGTTTCCGCCTTTTGTGCGGAATTTTTAATGGCGTGCGGTTATTTTCTGTACGATACTGCTCTCTACGGTATCGCCGGCGGGGCGGCGGGCATCGTCGGGAATGTTTTGCAGGGTTGTTTCGGCCTGGTCTGCGGCGTTCTTCTGGCAGCGGTTCTGCGCTCCGTCCCTCCCGTCAATTCTCTTTTTTTCGAATCGGATCGCGACAGCGCGAAGAAAAAACAAAACGATACACAAAAATAAACAGCCGGGGCGCGGGTAAAGCGCCGTGAAAACGGTAAAAGTTTTAGGGTTTGAAGCGGCGCCGCGCCGATGGATTGCGCGGCGCCGCTTTTGCAAAAGCAGAGCGGCGTATTCGCAGAAACATTTTCAGCGAATACGCCGCGTTCCTGCAGGAAAACCGCCTGCAGAAAAAAAGAAAAGGGCGGGATGCCCAAAGCGGGATGGCCAAAGAGGGATGACGAAAGCGGGTTTGACAAAAGCGGGAAAAAGTTTTATAATAAAAAAACGGACTTTGTAGTGAAAAAGCGAGGGGGGGTGAAACGCGGAGCATGGTAAAAATACGCAATTATCTGAAGCCGAACGCGGTGCGCATGGCATTCGGGCTGCTGATCAAAGCGATCGGTACGGTAGCCGAGCTTTTGTTGCCTTTGCTTTTGGGGTATATGCTGGACGACAGTGAAACATCGATGGTCAGGGACACGAAAACGCTGTTTCTGTTCGGCGGGCTGATGCTGTTGTTTGCGTTGGTGGCGCTGTACGGGAACATCATAGCGAACCGCATGGCATCGCGCGTGGCGCGGGAAGCGACGCAGAAACTGCGCGGCGACCTGTTTTCCAAAACGCTGTCGCTGTCGGCGCGGCAGATCGACGCTTGTACGTTGCCGACGCTGGTATCGCGCCTTTCGACGGATACATACAACGTGCACAACATGCTCGGCATGATGCAGCGGCTGGGGGTGCGCGTTCCGATTTTTCTGTTCGGCGGGCTTGCGTTCGCGTTTGCGCTGGAACCTGTGCTGACGCTGATTCTGGTGGCGGTTTTGCCGTTCATGCTGGCGGCGGTGCTGTTTATTGCGAGCCGCGGCACGCGGCTGTATGCGAAGTTGCAGGGCTCGGTGGACGGAATGGTGCGCAAGATCCGCGACGATTACGCGGGCGTGCGGGTGATCAAGGCGCTTTCGCGTACGGAATACGAATCGCAGTCTTTCAAGGAAGTGGCGGGGCAGGTCGCGAAAGACGAGATGAGCGCGGGGATCTGGACGGGGATGAGCAACCCGATCGTGACGCTGCTTTTGAATCTCGGGATGGTTGCGGTGGTGCTCGTGGGGGCGTTCCGCGTGCGTGCGGGCGTGATGAGTCCGAGCAAGATCGTGGCGTTCGTATCCTATTTCACGCTGATCCTGAATGCGGCTATGACGGTGAGCCGTCTGTTTGTGACGCTTTCGAAGGGAGCGGCGTCGGGCAGGCGTATCTGTGAGATCCTGAACATGCCCGAAGAGCCGCTTTTGCTGTCTGCGCCCGATCACGGTACGGCGCGCGTGGAATTTGACGACGTTTCCTTTTCCTACGGCGGGAAGCCTGCGCTGGAGCATATTTCCTTTGCGCTCAAAAAGGGAGAGCGGCTGGGGATATTGGGTGCGACGGGCAGCGGGAAGAGTACGTTGGTGCAGCTGTTGCTTCGGTTTTACGACGCCTGCGAAGGCGCGGTGTACATAGACGGGGAGAACGTGACGCAGATCCCCGTGGAGCGATTGCGCGAGAAATTCGGGATCGTATTCCAGAACGATTTCATCATGGCGGGAACGGTTTATGAAAACGTGGATTTCTGCCGCGGGATCACGGAAGAGGAAGTGCGGCGCGCATTGCGGGCGGCGCAGGCGGATTTCGTATTCGAACGGGAAGAGGGTCTGCAATATCCGTTGGCGGCGCACGGTGTGAACCTGAGCGGCGGACAAAAACAGCGTATTCTGATCGCGCGGGCAATGGCGGGGGCGCCGTCGGTGCTGATTT
>USSJ01000263.1 GCA_900557285.1 uncultured Clostridia bacterium
AGCGCCTGCACCGTACATCATAAACTTCTCCCCTTTTCAAAAAAACTTTTCCGCGGTTCGTGTTCAGAAGGAACCGCATGAATTCCGTAAGCTGACCGCGCGTAAACACGGGCGGAACGCACGCAGCCACCCCCAGCCACTTTTCCCGCAATTCTTTCAGCCTGAAATTGAAAAAACCGTCGATCGTGTGTGTGCGCTGCTGCGCAAGCCTGGACAACACGTATTTTTTATCTTCCGCAAAATCTGCCGCAATGACCGCAGTCAGGAGAATCTCGCGATCCTGCAAATTCAGACCTGCCGGAGCGATCTGCCCGCTGAGGATCGAGTATTTATAGCCGATGCAGATCACATCGGCGATTCTGTCCTCTGCAAGTTTCCGAAATTCCGGTTCTGTCGGCTCCGCCCGAAGCGTAAAAATAACGCGCCCGTCTTCAAATTCGATATGCACCGTTCTCTCCTTGACCGCCGTGAGCGCGCCAGCTATATAAGCAATATACCTGCAATGTTCCTCCCGATCGGAGACTGTGAATTGTTCCATATTTTCAGTGTATGCGCTTTCATTCCGATTATTTACGATTTCAGCCGCAAAATGCGCGAAAAATAAAATTTTTCGGCGCGATATGTCTCATAACTTGACTAACACGCCAAAAAATCATATAATTAGATGAATAAACGCGAGGTATTGCAGTATGCCGACCCCTGTTCTGATCGCACTCATTGCCGTGCTTGCCGTTCACTATGTGCTGGCGATCGCAACGATCTACATTCTTTTGAAAGACAAGCTGTCCGTCGGGCAGGCAGTCAAAGCATCTTTGATCATATGGAACATCGTAATTCTGTTGATTCCGATCATAGGACCGCTCTCATATCTCGTATGCAGACAATTTGCAAAGAAAAAATGAGGCTCGTTCCGGGCCGCGGAGGTTTTTGGGTTATGGATATGAAATCCGTTGAAAGCAAATGGCAGCAACGCTGGGAAAAGACCAAAGAGAACAATTTCAACAAAAAGAACATAGATAAAAAATTCTATGTTCTCGAAATGTTCTCCTATCCTTCCGGCGCAAAACTGCATATCGGGCATTGGTACAACTACGGCCCTACCGACAGCTATGCACGGTTCAAGAAAATGCAGGGCTACGAAGTTTTCCAGCCGATGGGATTTGACGCTTTCGGTTTACCCGCGGAAAACTATGCCATTAAAACGAAGATCCACCCGAAGGATTCCACCGAAAAGAATATCGCTACCATGGAGCATCAGCTCAAAGCCATGGGCGCCATGTTCGACTGGTCGGCGGAAGTCAAAACCTGCGAAGAAGACTATTACAAATGGACGCAATGGATGTTCCTGAAGCTCTATGAAAACGGCCTTGCGTACCGCAAAGAGGCTCCCGTGAACTGGTGTCCCAGCTGCAATACGGTTCTGGCAAACGAACAGGTCGTTGACGGCTGCTGTGAACGCTGCGGTACGCCCGTTATCAGAAAGGATCTTACCCAATGGTTCTTCAAAATCACACAGTATGCCGAAGAGCTTTTACAGGGACTCGACAAGATCGACTGGCCCGAAAAAACAAAGCTGATGCAGCGCAACTGGATCGGAAAATCCGTCGGATGCGAAGTTGAATTCGAATGCGAAAGCGGCGACAAATTCAAGGTGTTTACGACCCGCGTGGATACCATTTTCGGTGTTTCTTATGTCGTACTCGCCCCCGAACATCCGCTTGTAAAAAAACTGGTTTCGGACGAACAGCGCGAAGCCGTGGAAAATTACATTGCAGAAACCGCAAAATCCAATGAAATCGAAAGGCTTTCTTCCGCGCGCGAAAAGACCGGCGTATTTATCGGTCATTATGCGATCAACCCGATCAACGGCAAAAAAGTTCCGATCTATGCAGCCGATTATGTCCTCTACTCATACGGAACGGGCGCCGTCATGGGTGTTCCCGCTCACGATGAACGCGATTTTGCGTTTGCCGCAAAATACAATCTCCCCGTACAAAAAGTTATCGAAAATAAAAACGGAGAAACCGTTTTGCCTTTCTGCGAAGACGGTATCTGCGTAAACAGCCTGCAATTTGACGGCCGTTGCGGCGAAGAAGCCCGCACGGAAATTTCCAATTATCTTGCCAAGATGGGAAAAGGTGAGAGAAAAGTCAATTACCGCCTGCGCGACTGGCTCGTTTCCCGTCAGAGATATTGGGGCGCGCCTATTCCCGTAATTCATTGTCCGAAATGCGGCATTGTACCCGTTCCATACAAAGACTTGCCCGTCAAACTGCCCTACAACGTACAGTTTGAACCGGACGGAAAATCACCGCTTGCCAAATGCGATGAGTTCATGCACGTAAAATGCCCGCACTGCGGCGGCGACGCGCTTCGCGATCCCGATACGCTCGACACTTTCGTCTGCTCCAGCTGGTATTATCTGCGCTATCCGGACGCTCACAACTCCAAAGCGCCCTTCGATCCTGAAATCGTGAACAAAATGCTCCCTGTCGACAAGTACGTCGGCGGCGCGGAACACGCTTGCATGCACTTGCTGTACGCACGTTTCTTCACCAAAGCCCTTCGCGATATGGGATATTTGAACTTTGACGAACCTTTCAAATCACTGGTACATCAAGGCGTCATCCTC
>USSJ01000264.1 GCA_900557285.1 uncultured Clostridia bacterium
CGCCACATATTCGGAATTGGGTCTGGGGAAAGTGATCCAGCCGTCCTTTTTACCGCCGGCGACATAATCATTATACACCGCACCCGTCACCACGACAAGTTTGGAATTCTGCCCCTTCTGCACAACGGATCCCATCTCGGCATAAATGCCGCTCGTTCCGTTTCCTGCCGTGATAAACAGCCCGTTTTTGATATTCACAACAGAATTGTCCGCATTGACATACACGCCAGCCCCATGAAATGTGCCCGCAGGCTGCTCGCTGACCGTCTGCCCCATGAAAAACTGTGCCGAATCGACATTCACAACGATTTTTCCGCCCGACGCATACGCACTCGTATCGCGCCTGTTGCCCGCCAGCACTCCGTAACAATTTTCTACCCGATCGATATAGAACAGCGTATAAGGATTGACTGCCGTACCGTCCAGCGTGATTTCGCCTTCCTGCATGAATACGCCCGTGCTCTCCGCACCCGTCATCTGAAATACACATCCGCTGATGTGTATGGAAGGAGAACTGTTTCCCGCAAAGGCTTCCGCCCTCACCCCGTAGCTATCGGAACTCGGGATGGAAAATACGCTCTCCGACAAATCAATGGAACCGCCCGAAGCAAAAACACCCGTATTCGCGCTCCCGCCTTCAAAAACAAATTCCGACAAGGACAGGCTCACTTCAATATCATTCCCGTCCGCATAGATCCCGTACAGACCGGATCCCGTCAGGTAAAAATTTAACGCCGCGGCACGCGTTCCTTCCCCCGTCAGTACACCGTTCGCAATGCGGATGATGGCGCTGCCCTGCTCCCCCGCAGGGGCGAGCGAGGCGTCCTTTCGGAATTTGCCGCCCGTTACCGCCAGCTTTCCGCCGTTTACGCGGATGGTGTCTCCCCACTCGGAAGAAAACTCCCCGCCCGCAACACGGAGATATTCCTTTTCGGAAACGGCATCGTAATTGCAGCGCAGACACGTTCCGTCCTCGATCACCGAAAAACTTCCCGCTTCCACCGCCATGTATCCGCCGTCCGCATAAATACCGTACGCCGCGCTCTTGCCGAAATAAGAACGATACTGGCCGCCGCGCACATACATGTTCCCCGACTGCATGGAAACTGTCGCATAGTTGGTTTCATCCGTCGCGCTTCCCTTGACGTTGTTGTAGCCGTAAATAATGACTTCTACACCGTTTTCCGTATACGTATAATAAAAATCCGCACTTCCGCTTTCTGCGGCCACGATCACTTCCCTGTCCGGATCTTTGCCGGAATAGTACAGATATGTATCCGCCGTCACGAAAGAATTGAAAGCACTTTCGTAATATCCCCCGGTTTTTTCGCCCGTAAGATAAGGCATCTCGAAAACGCCCTGCGGTACATATCCGCTATCCGTTTTTCGGAATACCTCCGCTTCCCGCACGCCCGACGCCCCGCTTACGTATTCGGATTTGCGCGGCCCGCTTTCAAAGATACCGCCCGATACAGTCAGCGTGCCGCCGCTGATCTGCAAAACGCTGCCCACGGGATTGTAAAAAGCTCCCGTCTGCTCCTTGGATGTATCCAGTATGGTGAGGCGGATCCCGTTCTGCACATTCAGGACAGGGTCGCGGTTGTTGCGGATGATCTTGTGTCCGTTCAGGTTCAGGATCAAATCGATCCCGACGTCCGTCACCCCCGCCGTCACAATGATCTCCTCTTGCGCGTCTTCCGCTATGATGATATTCGAATATCCGTTTTGAATGGCTCCGATAAATTCGTTCATATCCGTCGCTTCGATCTGATCGGCTACTATGTATTCAATATCGCTCCCGTAATTGTGGTTTTCAGAAGAAACTTCTTCGCTGTAACGCCCGTACGTGAATGCAAAACTCATCAGCGTAACGATCAGGACGCTCAAAACCGAACCAAACAGGATCGTCCATGTTCTGTTTTTCATCTGCCCCCTCCTTTCAACGCTCGGAAGCCTGCACAAACACCACATTCAGGCGCGTCAGATACCCCTTGCTCAGCACCTGGCCGATCGCATAGTCGTTCTCCGTATTGCCGTAATCGGACAAATAAGGATTGTCGGTTATGCCATCGAACGAAATAAAACCGCTCTTTCCTTCATTGGAACATTTTCCGAAAAGTCCGTGTACGTCGGTGACCGATGCATACCCCGCCTCTGCCGCGGCTCCGTTTCTGTCATAAAATTCAGTCACGGGATGCGCCAGCGACGGCGCACCTTCTTCAAGCGGAGCTATGTGGTAATATGACATTGTTTCTCCCGATTCCGTAAACGTTTTTTGAATACGTATCGTCGTTTTTTTGCCTGAATCCACGAGCTGTCCGTCCGCGCCTTCCTCAAACACGCTTGCTTCCCGTTCAAAATGATATCCCGTGACCGCCGCGCCGTTCAGAGTTTTCTCCGTCAAAAAATCGTCCGTCCACGGTAAGGAATACTCTTCGCCGACACTCCGCTCGATCACCGTCAGAAACAGGACAAACGTGCTTTCCTGCGCCTTGCCGTCCGCCTGCAAGAACATATCGGGAAGAGAAATATCCAGCGTATAGAAAGGTATCTCTTTCACGCAATCCAGAAACAACTGCGCAGCCGACTTGCTTTCGTCCGCCGCATCGCTCCGATAAAAGCCGACGCTA
>USSJ01000265.1 GCA_900557285.1 uncultured Clostridia bacterium
AAAAGGGAAAGACGTTTGCGGCGGAGTTTGCAAAACTATGCGAAGGAGCAGGGGCGGATCTTATATCCGTACACGGCAGGACGCGCGATATGTATTACGCGGGAGATCCCGATTATGCCGAAATCGAAGCCGCCAAGAAGGCGGTAAAAATTCCTGTCGTTGCGAACGGCGGGATTTTTACGAGAGAAGACGCGCTCAATATGTTGGAACGAACGGGCGCGGACGGAGTAATGGTTGCGCGTGCGGCGATGTACGATCCGCACGTGTTTTCGGAATTTTTGGGCGAAAGTTCGGATTGGGACAAGGCGGGAGCGATCCGCGGGCAGATCGCAGATATGCTGCCCGTGTACGGAGAAAAGTTTACGCTGGTACAGATGCGGGAAATGACGTCGTTTTATATTCGCGGAATGCGCGGCTGTACGCAATACCGTGCAAAATTATTTGCATGTCCGAGCCTTGCGGAGTTGGATAAACTATTGTGTGAAATTTTCGGAAAATGAGAGGGTGGCAAGAGAGTCAGGTGAAAAATGCGCAGTTCGATTGACAGAATCCTCGTTTGATGGTAAACTGAAAAGGATGTATTTTCAAGGAATCAACGTACAACATCCGGGCGGCGCCGGATATAAAACAATGGTCAGAAGATACAGCGGCAGGGAAAAAGTCCGATTTTGGGAACTGGATTTTGTGCGCGGACTTTGTGTGCTGCTGATGGTATTCGATCATTTCATGTATTGTATGTGGGACGTAATGCCTGCCGTGAATTCAATGCTTGGTACGGACTTTCTTGCGGGAATGCAAAAGACGGGGCTGTGGTATTGGAACTGGGAGGTGCGGAACAACGTGCGCGTGCTGGTGATCACGGCGTTTTTTGTGCTGTGCGGGATCAGCTGTACGCTGACGCGCGGAAATTTCCGTCGCAGCATTCCCTTGTTGTTGGTGGCTTGGGGTATCACCTGCGTTACGTCGATCGTGGATAATTTTATAGCAGGCGCAAAGGTGCAGTTCGGCGTGATCCATATGCTGGGCGTATCGGTGCTCGTTTATGCGATTTTGGATGAAGCGGCGCAGACTGTGGGGAGTCTGCTGGGGACGGGAAAGGCCTCACGGGCGGTAAAGGAAGGTTTGCGGTACTTTCCGGGGATCGTCGGATGTATATGGCTGATCTGGCTGTTCAGCGGGTATGCGAAAATAGAGGATATGAACGGATATTGGATGATTTTGCCGACTTTTGATGCGGCGGGGGCAAGTTCGGCGCAAAAAGATATTTATTCGATTTTGCTGTATGTAAAGAATTATACGTTCAACTCGGGCGATTATTTTCCGATCCTGCCGTGGGGAGCGATGGTACTGGTCGGCGGTATTATCGGAAGACTTGTTTACCATACGTCGGCGAAGTATGCATTCAAGCCGCTGGACGGGCAATGGAACAGGCCGCTCTGTTTTTTAGGCAGGCATGCCGCCGTCATCTATGTTTCGCATATGGTCGTGATTCCCGCGTTGCTGGCGCTATGCGCGTGGATATCGTCATTTTTCGGCTGAGAAGATCAATAATAACGGAAGGATAAATTATGAAACAATTACCCACAGCCTGTTCAATGTACGAGGCTGTATTGCTCAACATATCGGAAAGCACGGTAGAGACCGCTATATCCTATTATGGAAAAAAATATTCTTTTTCCAAGGTAATAAGGTATATAGATTTGCTTGCCGATAATCTTTCGGCGGAATTTCATATCCGGAAAGGGGATACGGTAACGCTGTGCATGCCGAATTCTCCTGCGGCGCTGATGATGTTTTATGCCGCCAATAAATTGGGGGCGATCGCGAATCTTGTGCATCCGTTCATACCGCCCGAAGCGCTGAAAGAGAATCTGAAAAAGACGGACAGCAAACTTTTGCTGATTTACGATCTGTACAAATGCGGCAATTTTGATTTCGGTATCCCGACGTTGGTGAGTGACAGCTCTTATTTTATGGGAGCGGCGGCGAAGTTGTATTATAAATGCACGAACAAGCGGACGGCGTTCGGGTATATTCCTTTGGAAAAATATTTAAAGAATCGTAAAAATGCACATACGTCCGCTGAAAAATTTGACGAAAATAAAGCGGCTGTGTATCTTGCCAGCGGCGGAACGACAGGAAAACCGAAGATCATAGTTCATAATAACAAGGTTTTCAATCAGCTTTGTGCGAAGGCGGAAGAATTTTTGAGCGAGCCGATCGAAAATTATCGGGCGCTGTACAATGTTCTGCCGATTTTTCACGGATTCGGCCTGTGTATCAATATGCATATGTGCATGATGATCCGCCGCACCAACATCATGTGCATCAAGTTCGACGCCGGGCGTTCGGCAAAGCAGATCATCAAGGAAAAGGCGAATATTCTGACGGGCGTGCCCACCATGTTTTTAAAGCTGTTGGGGGAAAAGCGCTTTGTGAACGGCGATCTTTCCAACATCAAGGACGCGTTCGTCGGCGGCGACAGCGTGAGCCCGAAACTGGTGGAGGACTTCAACGCCGTGCTGAAAAAGAACGGTTCTCCCGCACGGCTTTACGAGGGGTACGGCCTGACGGAAACGGTAACGGTGTGCGTGGTCAATTCCGCG
>USSJ01000266.1 GCA_900557285.1 uncultured Clostridia bacterium
TTTGCAGACAAGATCTTTCAAAACAGGCGACTTCGGCGCAACATACTGACATGCCTGGCGCAAAAGCTGCTGTACTTTTTCGATTCTGTACGTCGGATATGTTTCATGCCCAGGGTTGAAATAAAAAATCTTGCCCCTGCCGCGTTTGAACACGCATCCGCCGCGGAATACTTCGCCGCCCTGGAACCAACCGATATAAACGAGTTCATCGGGGACAGGGATGTCGAACGGCTCGCCGTACATCTCTTCCTGCGGAATATCGATGTATTCGCCCAAACCCTGCGCGATCGGATGCGTCAGATCTACGCACCAAAAGCGCTCCGTCTCGCCGTCTTCCCGCCAGGAAAGCGAGCACGTTGTGCCCAGCAACCGTTTGAAAGGCTTGGAATCGTGAGCAGAATGCAAAAATACCATTCCCATGCCGCGCTGAACCCGATACGCAATTTTGGAAACCAACTCGTCATCCACAGCCCCGTGATACCAATGTCCCCACCAGAACATTACATCCGTATTTTCCAGAATGTCATCCGTAAGGCCATGTACTCCGTTCTCATCCGCGCGCAATAAGGTCACTTCGTGTCCGTCTTTCTCCAAAAGACCGCTGAGGCATTTATTTATCCCTTCCGGATATGCTTTTTTTCCTTCCTCCGAATCCATAGAGGCGTTATGCTCGCATACGACCGTTACTTTCATTTCCAGTTTCCTCCGCTCGATTTCCGTCAATCAAAATAATAAGGCTTGCCCGTTTTTTCCGATTCGTAAATTCCTTCCAGAATGCGCGTCACGACCGCCGCCTGATCTGCCGTAACGTATAATTTCCCTTTGCCCTGGATCGCATTCGTAAAGCATGCAGATTCCAAATCTTCCGGATTTCCGCCGCCCGATCCTTCAAAGAACGCCACCGATCCGCCTTGCAAATCCGGTTTGATCATGACCTGTTTCCCTTCCATGATCGTATTGATGCGCAGTCCGTCCAACATATCTGCCCCTGCCTTTTCGCCGCAGATCGTCGTGACCGCCTCGATCGGATTCGCCATATTCAGCGCCCAGCTGGACTTCAGATAGATGACCGCGCCGTTTTTCATCACAACAAAGCCGAACGCGCTGTCTTCCGCCGTAAATTTTTCAGTATCCCAATCGCCCCAGGCATTCCCCGTTTCTCTCTGTTTGTTCAGCTTATGGAACGTCTTCCCGACACAATATGCCGGTTCATAATTGTTCATCATAAACAGCGTCAGATCCAGCGCATGCGTACCGATATCGATCAGAGGTCCACCTCCCTGCTTCTGCTGATCGATAAACACGCCCCACGTAGGAACCGCGCGGCGGCGGATTGCGATCGCTTCCGCATAGTATACTTCCCCGAAATAATCTTTGTCCGCCAGTCTTTTCAGATACAATGAATCCGGACGGAAACGGTTCTGATATCCGATCGTCAGAACCTTCCCCGATTTGTCGCGGGCTTCCAGCATCTGCTTTGCTTCCGCATAGTTCATCGCCATCGGCTTCTCACACAAAACATGTTTGCCGGCATTCAAAGCCGCCACCGTGATCTCGCAATGCGCACAGTTCGGCGTCAAAACGAGCACCGCATCGATGCTCTTATCTTTGAGCAGTTCCCTGTAATCTGTATAGACGGCACTGTCTTTTGTCCCGAAATCTTCCTTCGCTTTTACCGCGCGCTCCTCGATAATATCGCAAAACGCAACGAGCTCCGACGCAGGATTGCGCTTTTCCGCTGGCATATGTTTGCCGTTCGCGATACCGCCGCATCCGATCACACCGATCTTGATTTTCTTCATTTTTCTTTCCTCCGCTATTTCGCTAATTTTTTCATATTTTCCAGACTGCGGCGGAGGTATTCTTCCTCTCCGCAGGGGAATTTTTCCACTTCGAGCACCGCCCATTCGATACCTTGGCGATTCGCCTCGTCAAATACGGCGGGCATGTCAACGGCGCCTTCGCCTACCACGGGCTGGGCGGCTTCCCGCGCATTTTCCTTTGCCGCTTCCTTGATATGGACAAACGAAAGTTTTCCTTTCAATTCCCGCATTTTTCCTACGGCATTGAGTCCCGCGACCGTAGCCCAGAACACATCGAGTTCCGCTTTGAGTCCGTCCACGTCTTTGAGAATTTTTCCGACATAATCCCTTCCGTTTTCAAATTCATGCGCATGGTTATGGTAGCCGAACCCCACGCCGCGGGCATCGAGGATCGCTTTTGCTTTCTTTGTACTCTCGATGAGAGCCGCATATTTTTCCGGCTCTTCAAATTCTGCAACCCCCACCCAAGGAATAAAGACATACTTGATTCCGAGCGCGTCGATAAAGGGTAAACTTTCCTCAATCGCTTCGGGCCGAATGTGCGCCGAAATCCCGACGAGCTGATATTTTTCGAGCAGCGCTTTCATTTCTTCGGGCGTCTTGCCGTAAAATCCGGCGAAAGCAGGCTCGCTGAGAATCTGGGCTGATTGCTGTACTTGCGTGAAGGTTCGGTATAGTCTCTCAAAAGCGGCGTTGTTAAAATTATAGTCTTTGATCGCGTCAAAAGCATCGTAGGTAACGGGCATATAGCCGGTTTGCGCGGCAAACGCGAGATTGCG
>USSJ01000267.1 GCA_900557285.1 uncultured Clostridia bacterium
GAAGAGGCATTGCGCCGTCTGGAAGAAGAGACGTTCGACATGGTGATCAGCGATATTATGATGCCGAAAAAGGACGGGTTTGCATTGGCGGAAGCCATACGGAGAACCGATGCGCAGATCCCGATTTTATTCATGACGGCGCTGGATGACAAACCTTCAAAGCAGAGGGGGTACGGGCTCGGGATCGACGATTATGTCGTTAAGCCGTTCGATGCCGATATTCTCTTGCTGCGGGTGGGGGCGTTGCTGCGCCGCGCGAAGATTGAAAAGAGCCGTGAACTGACGGTGGGAAATTTCAGGATGAACAAGGAAGAGCACACGGCGTATCTCAACGGAGAGGAATTGCCGTTGACGGTACGGGAATTTGATCTGCTTTTCAAGCTGTTGTCCTTTCCGAAGCGTACGTTTACGCGGATGCAGCTGATGGAGGAATTCTGGGACTATGATTCGTCGGCAACGTCGCGCACGGTGGATGTTTATATGTCCAAGCTGCGCGAAAAAACGGCAGGATGCAGCGGGTTTGAAATACTCACGGTTCACGGATTGGGTTACAAGGCGGTTCTCAAATGAAAAAGAGGCGGTTTCCTTCTGTTGCGGGATATGCAATATTGTTTGTTACCATCGCCGTGATCATCACGGTAGCGATCATGGTATTTGATGCGGTCAGCCGAAAGTTCGGGGGAGACAGAGCTGTTCTTTCCGTTGTCATGCTGATCACGATCGCATTTTTGGCGCTGGTGTGCACGGTGATCGACGCAGTGCGGCGGAAGATCACGGTAAACCGCCCGGTGGAGCGGATCCTGGAAGCGACGCAGAGGATCGCGGCGGGAGATTTTTCAATCAGGCTGCAGATTTCGCATTCGTATCGGCGGTACGACGAGTACGATTTGATCGCGGAAAACATCAACAGGATGGCGGGAGAGCTTTCGCGGACGGAAGTTGTGCACAATGATTTTATATCCAACGTGTCGCATGAGCTGAAGACGCCGATTTCCATTCTGCGCAGTTATGCGATGGCATTGCGGAACGAAAAATTGGATCCTGCGGTTCGGAACCATTATGCGCAAGTGCTCGTAGAGGCATCGGATCGGTTATCGGCGCTGGTGACGAACATTCTGAAGTTGAACAAACTGGAGAACCAGGAATTATCGCCGCAGTATGAAACGATACGGCTGGATGAAATGCTGGCACAGAGCCTGTTACAGTTTGAAGAAAAAATCGATGAAAAAGGGCTGGAGCTGGATTGCGACCTGAAGGAAGTGTATGTAAAGTCTGATGCAAATTTTCTGGAGATCGTCTGGAACAATCTGATTTCCAACGCCGTTAAATTTACGGAACCGGGCGGGAAGATCAAAGTCACGCTTGGTGCGGAAAACGGGCAGGCGGTGGTCAGGGTATCGGATACCGGCTGCGGAATTTCCCGTGAGACAGGGATGCATATTTTTGATAAATTTTACCAGGGTGACACCTCCCATTCCATGGAGGGAAACGGCCTGGGGCTGGCGCTGGTCAAAAAGACGATAGACATTCTCGGCGGAGAGATCGCGGTGGAAAGCGAGTTGGGAAAGGGGAGCGAATTCACCGTGAAAATAGCGAAGGGTGCGCCGTGAAGAAAATAATAGAATTTCTCAAGCGTCCGAAAGGTTGGTTTTTAGCGCTCGCATACGCGTTGGCCGCCGTATTTGTCGGTTTTTCGCTCGCGTGCGTGGCGCTGGATAAAGGCGGCTGGTATGTTTACGCCGCGTATGCGCTCGCCGCCCTGTCGCTCGCGTACAGCGTGTATACGCTCGTAAAATTCGGTGCGGATATCAAAAAGCAGAGCGTCGCCGCGCTCAGAAAATATCGTTTCACCGCGCGGATTTTAGACGATTTTGCCTACAGAACGCTCTTTTTTTCGGTTGCGGCGTTTCTGCTGAACGCCGCTTTCGCGATATTCGAGGGCGTGCTCGCCGTCGTCGGACATTCGGTGTGGTACGGCGCACTCGCCGCTTATTATCTGGTATTGAGCGGCGTGCGGCTCGGCGTGGTGCTGTACGGCGCAAAAACGGACAGATCGGACAGGAAAAAATGCGCAAAAATCTACCGTGCCTGCGGTATTTCGCTGCTCGTGCTCACGCTGGCGCTGTCGGCGGCGGTCGTGCAGATGGTGCTTTACTATAAGGCGTTTACCTATGCGGGGACGATGATTTACGCCGCGGCCGCATACGCCTTTCTCAAACTGTCGCTCGCAATCCGCAACCTCGTTAGGGCGAAACGGTACGACGACGCGGTCGTGCAGTCGCTGAGAAACATAAATTTCGCGGCGGCGCTCGTTTCCCTGCTCGGCTTGCAGACCGCGCTTATATCGGCTTTTTCCGATGGCGGCATGTTCATAATGAACGCGGTTTCGGGCGGCGCGGTGTGCCTTCTCATCATCGGAACGGGTATTTTTATGATAGCAAAGGCGTCTGTCGCCTTAAAGGAAGATAGTTATGTCGGAAGAAAATAAGAATTTTTCATATACCTACCGCGCGCCGACGGCGGAGGAACGGCGGGAGATAGAGGGGATCCGCCGTCAGTACGGAGCGGCGGGGGAAAGGGACGATCTCACGAAACTGC
>USSJ01000268.1 GCA_900557285.1 uncultured Clostridia bacterium
AACGATTTCGGGACGGCGGACAATGCAGGGGATCTGCGGGAGCTGTTCGATCAGTTGGGAGTGACGGACAAAGTCGAGTGGATGCAGATACCGGAAGCATATCGGGTAATATCGCGTGCGGAAAAGCTGGATGCGACGTTGCCTTTCGGCGTGCAGGAATTCATTGACAAGACGGAGAAGTACGTACCGGGCAGCCGTGAATCGGTCACGAAATTTTTTGATCTTGCGGAAGAGGTTCGGCTGGCGCAGGCGTACACCAATTCGGTGAACGGGAAGACGGATTCCAAAGTGATGGTGAGCAAATACGGCAATTTTGTGCGGTGCGGATCGTATTCCGTGAACGAAGTGCTGCGCACCTTAAAGATGCCGAAGAGAGCGCAGGACATACTGAACGCGTACTGGTGTTATCTGGGCGCGCATTGCGATGATCTGAGTTTTGTGCATTATGCTTCGATGGTGAACCGTTATATGAAGCGCGGGGCGAGCATGCCGAAGATGCGTTCGCATGAGATCTCGCTGGCGTTTGTGGAGCGGATCCGCGAACTTGGCGGGGACGTGCTTTTCAATACGGAGGCGGTCAGGATCCTGACGGACGAGAAGGACGGCGGGGTATCGGGCGTAGTTCTGGACGACGGAACGCAGATCGAAACGCGTCATGTAGTTGCGAACTGTGCGCCGCATCTGGTATTTGGCAGGATGATGGACAAAGTGCCCGAAGCGGAAGTACGTGCGACGCATGCGCGCAAGTTTGCGGGCAGAGGGTTTACGATGTTCCTGGGGCTCAATAAGAGTGCGGACGAACTGGGAGTGGAAAATCATAACTATTTCCTGTACGATACGATGGATACGGCGGCGCAGTATGAAAAAATGCGCACGATCAAGGATAACAATGCGCAGGCGACGGTATGCCTGAACCGTGCATATCCGGAGTGTTCGCCGAAAGGGACCTGCATGATGTATTTTACGACGCTGTACATGTCGGATGACTGGGGCAACGTCAAGCCGGAAGACTATTACAAGACGAAGAATTATGTAGCGAATAAGATGATCGATCGTTTTGAGCAGGATACGGGTGCGAAATTGCGCGACAGCATCGAGGAGATCTCGGTAGCGACGCCGATGACGTATGCGCATTATTGCGGGCATCCGGAAGGTGTGATTTACGGATATGAATCGCAGTATTGGGACGGGCTGATGCCTCGTCTGCAGATGATGGCGGAAGATCACAAAGTGCGCGGATTGCGGTTTGCGGGCGGCTATGCGATGCGTTTGTCCGGATATTCCAGCGCCTATATTTCAGGCGATATTGTCGGGCGTCAGACAGTCGGCGATATCAAGAGGGAGGGCTGAGTTATGTCATTCGTATTTAAAAAACAGATCTTCGGATTCATGGATCTATTGCGTTTCAAGAAAATGGTACCCAAACGCAGGGAGAAGCTGGAAGAAGGCTCGCCCGCGCCTTTGCCGAGCACATACCGTGTGAACGAAACGGCAAAAATTCTGCATCCCGGCTATCAGAGTGCGAAACTTGTCCGCATCGAGCAGAACACGGCAGACACAAAGACCTATGTGTTTGAAACACAGCGTCCGCTGTATTTCCGTGCGGGGCAGTACCTTACGGTCGGATGCAAAGTGGGCGAAAGTTTTGTGGCGCGTCCGTATGCGATCTCGTCGGCGCCCAGGGCAGGGCTTTCCAAGATTCTGAGCGTAACGGTCAAGAAATGCGGCTTTTTCAGCGGTTATCTTTTTGATCATGCGAAAGTCGAGGACATATTTACGGTCGGGGATCCTTCCGGTGAATTCTGCTACGAGCCGATCAAAGACAGCAAGCAGGTCCTTGCACTTGCGGGCGGAAGCGGCATCACGCCTTTTTACAGCATGGCGCAGGCGATTTCCGACGGAACGGAAGATTTTTCTCTGACGATCCTGTACGGGGCGAAGACAGAGGCAGACATCATTTTCCGCAAAGAACTGGACGCGCTTGTTTCGGATAAGATCAAAGTCGTGTATGTGCTGAGCGACGAAAAGAAAGAAGGGTTTGAGCACGGCTTTATCACGGCGGAGCTCATCAAAAAATATATTTCGGGCGACTTTACGGTCATGATGTGCGGCCCGGGAGCAATGTACACGTTTGCGGACAGCCAGCTCAAGGCTTTCAATCTGCCGCTGAAACGCGTCAAGAAAGAGGCGAACTGCGTGGGCGTGCGCGACGTGAAGGATGCGGAATACACGCTGACGGTGCATATCGGTTTTGAAACGTACAAAGTCAAGGCACAGGCAAAGGAAACGATCCTGACCGCCATGGAGCGTGCGGGCTTGCAGGTTCCTTCCAAATGCCGTGCAGGCGGATGCGGATTCTGTCACAGCAAGTTGGTTTCGGGCAAATTTTCCATTGCGGGCGCGGACAAACGCCGCCTTGCCGACACCAAATTCGGGTACATTCATCCCTGCTGTTCTTATCCGGATTCGGATATGGAACTGATCGTTCCCAAGGCTTAATCCTGCATAACAAAAAGCCGTCGGGCAAAATTGGAGTGAACCCCAAAGTTTGGACAAAAAATTAAATTAAAATGTATGGTAATGAG
>USSJ01000269.1 GCA_900557285.1 uncultured Clostridia bacterium
ATTTTACTGTACAATCCGCCATGAAACGGGCATCCTGTCAATATTAATTCAGTGCAGGGATAAGAGATCGTGAATTTTTAAAGAGAGGTTTTGTTATAAGAATAAAGGCAGAATAAAAAAAGTTGTCACAATTTTATGGATACGTACGTATAAAAATGCGTCAATGGCGCATACTTCCCACAACGATAGACAGTTGCGGGGAGGTGATTGTTTGTTACAAAAGGTCGTGATCTGCGGCGTGGATACCTCAGGGTTGCCCGTTCTGACCGCGCAGGAAAGCGATGCGCTGATGCGTCGGCTCAAAGAAGGGGATACGGCCGCGCGGGAGAAATTCATAGTCGGGAATATGCGGCTTGTCCTTTCGCTGGTCAAACGGTTCTGGGCAAAAAATGCGAACGCGGACGATGTATTTCAGGCGGGTTGTATCGGCTTGCTCAAAGCGGTCGATAATTTCGATTTAAACGTCGGCGTGCGGTTTTCGACGTATGCCGTGCCGATGATCATCGGAGAGATCAAAAGATACCTTCGGGACGGAAATTCATTGCGCGTTTCCAGGAGCATCCGCGATACGGCGTATCGCATTTTAAAGACGCGAGAACAGCTCGAGGCGGCGGATAAAGAAGCGACGATCGCGAAGATCGCCGAAGCCATGCAGGTGCGGGAAAGAGAAGTGGTGTACGCGCTGGATGCGATCTCCGACCCCGTTTCCCTCTACGACCCCGTGTATAATAAGGCGGGAGATACGCTGCTGCTGATGGATCAGCTGTGCGACGAAAAGAACAACGACGAGGTCTGGACGGAACACGCCGCTCTTGCCGAAGCGATGGAGCATTTATCGGAGCGGGAGAGAAAGATCCTGCAGCTCCGTTATTATGAAGGAAAAACGCAGACGGAAATATCGGACGAAGTGGGCATATCCCAGGCGCAGGGATCCCGACTGGAAAAGAATGCGATCAATTCCATGCGCAGCGGAATCGCTTACGATTATTAAAAAGTCAGGGACGCCGCTTCTCGGCGTTATTGGTTTTTGATAAACCGTAAAAATTATGAAAACAACGAAATTTGAATAGAAAAATAAAAGGCGCGAGGAGGCCGGTCTCCTCGCGCCTTTAAAATTAGTTGAAAAATCGTAAAGGGCAACTTCTTTTCGTGTTCGGCGTATTTCATTGAAACAGTTTTCAGAATGTGTAAAAACGAGTAAATTTACACCGATTGTCCGCAAAGAGCGTGAGAATGCAGGTAAGAGGCTGAGCAATTGAAAAGACAGTAAAAACGGGCGCCGACAGAGGGAATTCTTCGGAAAGAGGGTGCAAAAACAGGCGGACAGGCAGTTTTTTGGTGCTTTCTGCATACAATGTGGAAAGGAACGAAGTCCGTTTTTGCGGACGGCGGGAGGAGGAGCTCATGGAGTGTTCTTATCGTGAACTGAAAACAAAATGCGTGATCAACATCGTGGACGGAAAGAATCTGGGCAGAGTATGCGACATAGTTTTTACGTTTCCGGAAGGCAGGGTGTTCGGGATCGTAGTGCCGGGAAGTTGCGGCTTTCATCTGTTTCACCGCAACGATATTTTTATTTCCCTTCGGAATATTGTAAAGATAGGGGCGGATGCGATCCTGGTCGACCTGAAAGGAATAAAACCTTCGGGAAAACAGGACAAACGGCCGGAAATTTATGCCGAGCCGCGCAGGGATTATGGGGAATATGAATAAGATTCAAAAGACGTAAGCTCTTTAAAAATCCGATTGTTTGATTGACTTTTTCAGCAGGATTTACTAAAATAGATAAGCAGATATATCCGGACAAGATGTGTCGTCGCTTTATAAATGTCGGCTTAAAAGCCGGAGCATAAGGAGAGAAATCAAGATGGCTGAAAAAGTGGATTTGTATGAGTATTTTAAAATACCCAGAAACGGAGACAGAGGCGGATTTTTAAAGGTTTATCGTCACAGTGAAATGCCGGAAATGGGGATCACGCGCATTCGTCCCGCAATGCTTGTACTGCCCGGCGGCGGCTATTGCTTTGTATCACAGCGGGAAGCGGAGCCGATCGCTTTGGAATATTTCAAACAGGGTTTTGATTGTTTTGTCCTCGAGTACGATATCGCGCCGTACCGTCATTATCCGACGCCCGTTTTGCAGGCGGGAATGGCGATGATCTATCTGCGCCGCGAAGCGGAGAATCTGCATATCGACGGCCAACATATTGCGGCGGTCGGTTTTTCGGCTGGCGGACATTTGTGCGGAATTATTTCTTTGCTCTGGGATGATCCTGCGCTGAAGGAAATGTTCCAAGAAGAATGTGTCAGGATCCGTCCGGATGCATCGATATATTCTTATGCCGTGGTAACTTCGGGAGAAAAGGCGCATCGGGGATCTTTTGAAAGTCTCTGCGCGGATAAAGTCAATCCGGAAGATTATTCGCTGGAGAAGAAGGTCCGTTCTTCCGCGGCTCCGTCCTTTATCTGGGCTACTACGACGGATGACGCCGTGCCTGTCGAAAATTCCCTCATGCTGTATGCCGCGTTGCATAAAGTTTCGGTTCCCGTCGAGCTGC
>USSJ01000270.1 GCA_900557285.1 uncultured Clostridia bacterium
AAAACTCCCTCCGAAAATTGTTTGAACCGCTTTTGCGGTCGATTATCCGTTCTGCCGCTCCTGCGCAACCCTTTTGAGCAATGCGCGGATGTTGCTGTTCTCGTCCTTGCCCGCCGCGATCCGCTCCGCCATTTCGCGGTCGAATACCGGCATGAGCCGGACGTGCCTGCGGTTTTTCTGCTTCGGATTTTCCGAAGTCCTGTACTTGCCGTCGGCAAGATACAGGTTTGTGCCGTCCTGCCGCACGATCAGATACAGCCTGCCTTTATCTCTTCCGGCAACGCTCATGCAAACGCCGCCATTTTCCGGTTCCTGTACTTTCATGTCTGTTAAATCGTAAGGATCTCGACGCCGTCTTCGCGGATAACGACCGTGTTCTCGTAATGCGCCGCCGGTTTCTTGTCGCGCGTGACCGCCGTCCAGCCGTCGTCCAGCACGTCCACGAGCCTCGATCCCGCCAGGATCATCGGCTCGATACACAGCACCATGCCCGCGCGCAGCCGCACGCCCGTCCCGCGTTTGCCGAAATTCGGCACCGACGGGTCTTCGTGCATCTCTCTGCCGATCCCGTGTCCCACGAACTCCCGCACGACCGAAAAGCCGTTGGATTCCGCATGGCTTTGGACGATCGCACCGATGTCGTACAGGGGCGTACCCGCCCGCAGGTTCTCCACCGCTTTCCAGAAACATTCCTCCGTAACACGGATGAGCTTCTGTTTTTCTTCGTCGATCGCGCCGACCGCAAACGTCCGCGCGCCGTCGCCGTGAAATCCGTTCTTGTACGCACAAAGATCCACGCTGATGATGTCGCCTTCTTTCAGAAACCTGTCCGGCGACGGGATCCCGTGCACCACTTCTTCGTTGACCGATGCGCAGATGCTCGCAGGATATCCGCAATACCCGAGACAGGAAGGCTCCGCGCCGCGCGAACGAATGTATTCGCGCGCCAGATCGTCCAGTTCCTGCGTCGTCACCCCCGCCCGTATCTTTGTTCCGACATAGGCGAGCGTATCGCGCACGATCGCGCAGGGCTCACGCATGGCGTCGATCTCTTTTTCCGTTTTGACTGTGATCATGACCCCAAACGCTTACTTTTTCAAAGCGTCGCAAATTCTCCCGAACACTTCGTCGATGGCGCCTACGCCGTCGATGTTGATCAGCACGCCCTTTTTCGCATAATAGTCGATCAGAGGCGCTGTCTGTTCGTTATACACTTTCAGACGGTTGCCCACCGTCTCTTCGTTGTCGTCCTTTCTCTGATACAGTTCGCCGCCGCAACGCTCGCAGTCGGTCTTCCCGTTCAGAAAATTCACATGATAGCTCTCGCCGCAGCTTTTGCAGACGCGCCGTCCGCAAAGACGGTCCATCAGGAGCGATAAATCGATGTCGATGTTGATCACCGCGTCGACTTTGGAGAATTTGTCCAGCTCCTGCGCCTGGAAAAGATTGCGGGGAAATCCGTCGAGAAGATATCCGTTCGCGCAATCCGCTTCTTGCAGCCTGCCCTCCACGATCTTGCATGTCACTTCGTCCGGTACCAGCTGGCCCTTGTCCGTATAGGATTTCGCCAGAAGCCCGATCTCGGTGCCGCGTTTGATGTTGTCGCGGAAAATGTCGCCCGTCGAGATGTGCGGAAGGTGAAACTTTTCGCTGATCCGGGTCGCCTGCGTGCCTTTGCCCGCTCCCGGTGCGCCAAGAAGAAGAATGTTCATGGAAACCTCTCTCATTTTTTATTTACTTTGCCGCGCGCCGCATAGCGCGCGGCAAAATGTTTTTTTGTTTTCGTTTCCGGACAACGTCCCTGCCGTTTTCGGTCAGAGCCCGCTGCTTTCGAGCCGGAAAACTCTTCGATCCCCTGCCGCGTTCCTGCCGCTTTGGGTCAGATGCCGCGCCTTTCTTATTTCAGGAATCCTTTGTAGTTTTTCATCATCATCTGCGCCTGCAACTGCTTCTCAAATTCCATTGCCACCGAAACGACGATGAGGATACCCGTCGTGGAGAACACGTTGACCAAGGAATAGGAAGCCCACGCAAACATCAGCGAAGGAATAAACGCGACCAAAGACAGATAGATGGCGCCGAATAAGGTGATACGGTTGGAGATCTTTTTGAGATAGGCTTCCGTAGCCTTGCCCGGGCGGATACCCTGAATGAAGCCGCCGTTTTGCTGAATGCTCTTGGATACGTCTTCGGGGTTAAACTGCATCTGCGCGTAGAAGAACGAGAATGCGAAAATCAAAAGACAGAGCACGAACGCATACAGAATCCGTCCCGCCGGTACGGAAGATTGTCCCGAGGACATCCACTTCGCCCACCAATTGGCAAACCCCGATTCCGGCCAGAACAAGCTGGCGATCATCTGCGGGAAGCTGATGATCGAGAAGGCGAAAATCAGAGGCATGACGCCGCTGCCCGAAATCCTGATGGGAATGACGGACGACTGGCCGCCGTACATTTTTCTGCCCTTGATCTGCTTGGCGTACTGGACGGGAGCCTTACGTTCGGAAAGATCGACGAATACGATCGCAAAGAAAATGACCGCGCACAC
>USSJ01000271.1 GCA_900557285.1 uncultured Clostridia bacterium
GTGGACGATGCCCAGGCCGACGTTGGAGAAAGCCATGCCCGCGACGTAAGAACCGTAAGCCATCCCCTCTCTCGCCTGCACGTCCTTACCGTTATCCACGGCGTTTTTAAGGTTTTCCGCAATGAATTTGATGCTGTTCCAGCAAAGCAGATCCGTCAGCGGATTTGCGGCAAGCGTGATATAACCTTCAATGGCGTGCGTAAGCGCGTCCATGCCCGTGGAGGCGGTCAGACCCTTCGGCATGCTCATCATCATTTCCGCGTCGTTGAAAGACAAAAACGGTATGTCGTTGGGATCGACGCAGACGAGTTTCCTGTGCGCCGCTTCGTCCGTGATGACGTAATTGATGGTAACTTCCCCCGCCGTGCCCGCCGTAGTTGCAAAACAAATCATCGGAAAAGCTTTGTTTTTCGTCGGAGCGTTCCCCTCAAGGGAAACGACGTCCGCAAATTCGGGATTGTTCGCGATGATCCCGACGGCCTTGCCCGTATCTATAACCGAACCGCCGCCGACCGCGACTATCACGTCGGGGTTGAACGCCTTGAACGCCGCAAGCGCGTCCTTTACGTTTTTCGTGGTGGGGTTTGCCTTGACGTCGTCAAAAACTTCGTATTTCACATCTGCCTTGTCGAGTTCGTCGAGCACCATCTTCGCCACGCCGAATCTGATCAGATCTTTGTCCGTAACGCCCGCTTCATGTTCTTTCTCGCAAGTTCGCCCGCAAGCTCCTTTCTGCAGCCCGCGCCGCAGTAGCTGATTTCGTTTAAAATCGTCCTTGCCATGATTTTCCTCCTTTTACGGAAATTTTTTCTTTAAAATTATTTTAACCTTGCGCGTGCGATTTGTCAATACGTGCAAACAAAACTGCAAAACGGACACATTCCTTAAGCAAAATGAACACAAACGCGCAAAAGCGGCGGTCCGCAAACCGCCGCTCGGCTCATTACTTATTGGGTTTAAATCCCGTGCTCTGCGCCGCAGAAGGCGCGACGCCCACGGATATATTGTCCTTCTTTCTGTCGCGGAGCGCCTTGATCGGGTTTTCCGCGGTTTCAAAACGATAATCCGTCCCCTTCTTTTCTATATATTCCTTTATCACGGTATGCGACGGAACGGAATTGATCGGCGAATTGACGAGTTTCTGATATTGGAAATATCTTCCGTCCGGTTTGATGTCGGAAATATTTTTGTAGTCGGCCTCGACGCCCGTGAACTGTACCGTATCGTTCAGAATCCCGCGCACGTAATCGATATTTTCATGCAAAGATACCGGAGCGGGGAAAGTTCCGTCCCCGATGATTGCGGTATGATCTTTCTTTTCGTATTTTTTAAGGAGTTTCTCCGCCGCATGCAGGTGGGAAATCTCCGTTACGAGGAACTCTTCCCAGATCTTTTTGATGCGCCTGTCCGTTTCCGTTTCGAAACACGACCAATACAGGTAACATTCCACGTATTCGTGCCACAGCATCATCTCGAACCAGCCCGCAGTGCTGTCCATCAGCGATCCGTACTGCGTAACGTGCTCCTCTTCCACAAGGCATATCTCCTCGTAGAGTTTTCTACCCTTGTCGTTTTTATAGAAGCCCGATTGATTCATATAATAGTTCATGGTCTGCTGTTCCGCCGCGGTGATGATCATCGTGTCGAGTACGGTCTGCTTGTCGCTTTTCAGCCCGATAATATTGCGTTTGACGTTATCCACGGGGTGGCGGTGATGTGCGACGGTCGGGCGCCCCGGCATGATCTCGGTATATCTGCCAACCAGATTTTCGGCGTGTATGCCGTCGTCCTCTTCCAAAAGATCGGCATAACGATAGAGATGGTCAAAATCCTCCAGAAGGGCAAAATCGAGCGCTTTTTTTACGTGAAAATCCTTTTCGCGCTTGGCGAGCTCCGCCGTAAGGTCCACGGCAAGCTGTTCGTAGGCGATGGTCGTTTCCAGAATCGTTTCGTCGACGGGTTTGAGCATGGAAAGTTTTTGCTGCTGCTGTTTTTCGACGAATCGGCAGAGTCCGAGGCTCTGCCTGAGCGCGAGATCGTCGGTATGGCGCATGAAACAATGCGAAAACCAGTTTGCATCGTATTCCGTACCGTTCATTAAAATGATGCGCGTTTTGGTATAGGGATCGGTTTCGTTTTTGTCGTAAGCTTTGGGATACATGTCTTTCCAGTTTGTCAGCGACGCTTCGAGATCGATCGGTTTTTCAGAAAAAGGGTTCATATTCGAAATACCTCCATGACGGCTTTACGCCGAAGATAATCCGATTATTTCCGATTTTCAACTTTTTATACCGCCCGACGCCGTTAATAAAAAACGGCCCTCGCGGAGGACCGTTTTTTTATTTCAGCCAAAGCCAAAGGAGAAGTATAGTCAAACCGAAACCGCAGAGAATACAGATCAGCATCGGCAGATATGCGCGGACGGCGCCCAAAAACGCCGCGCGCTTTTCTTTTCTGCCGAGTTTCAGTTCGTCAGCTTTTGCTTGTTTTTTCTTTTCTTCCTCGCTGACGTACCATGGCATCCCCTCTACGTTCATATTGAC
>USSJ01000272.1 GCA_900557285.1 uncultured Clostridia bacterium
ACCGCCTACGTTGATTTCTTTTGCTTTGGCTCCTGCAAAAGCGAGCGAGCTGATCACGAACGTCGTAACGAAAAAGGGCCAGAAAATTTACTGGATCCCGATGCATAAAGATTTTGATAAGATCCCTGATTTCAAGGAATTGGCGGCTATGTATCGTGAGATCCACCGCAATATTTTGAGCAAGAACATTTGCTTTGCGACGGTTGTGGAAAACGGCGGTATCGCGTCGGCGGTCGTAAAATCCTGTCTCGGCAACGGGTTTGGGTTCCGGTTTGAAGGGGATTGCGATTGCCTGCTTTCCGAACATTACGGTGAAATCTTGGTCGCTCTGGACGATCCGGATGCATTGCATTGCCCGAAGATTTATGTCGGCGAGACGACAGAAGCCGACTTTGTTTATGACAAGGAGAAAGTTTCGCTTGCGGAGGCAGAAACGGCATTCTGTGGAACGCTTGAAAATGTTTTCCCGAATCATGCGGCGGCGAGCGGTAAGGCAAAGGATGTAGACTTCAAAGCGAGCACACGTTATACGAATATTTCGACGAAGGCGGCAAAACCGCGCGTATTTATCCCTGTTTTCCCCGGCACGAACTGCGAGCTGGATACGGCACGAAAATTTAATTTGGCGGGAGCGGAGAGCGAAATTGTTGTTCTGAAAAACCGCAGTGCAGCAGATATCGAGGAGAGCGTGAAAGCGTTTGCAGATGCGATTGCGCGCGCCAACATGATTGCGTTCCCGGGCGGATTTTCGGGCGGCGATGAGCCGGACGGCAGCGGCAAGTTCATTGCGACGACATTCCGCAACCCGCGCATCGCCGAACAAGTCATGAAACTTCTGAACGAGCGCGACGGGCTTATTCTCGGTATTTGCAACGGCTTCCAGGCACTGATCAAATTAGGGCTTGTTCCGTACGGTGAGATCTTGCCTTTGAAATCGACAAGTCCTACGCTGACGTATAACAATATATCCAGACACGTATCCACGCTTGTAGATATTCGCGTCGCTTCGAATAAGTCTCCATGGCTTTCCGCGTGCAAGGTCGGGGATGTGTTTACGGTGCCTGTATCGCACGGTGAAGGCAGGATCGTGGCTCCGTCCAAGGAATTGGAAAAACTTGCGGCAAACGGACAGATCGCGACGCAATATTGTGATCTGAGCGGCAAACCTACGATGGAATATCCTTTCAATCCGAACGGATCTGCTTGGGCGATTGAGGGTATCACTTCGCCTGATGGCAGAGTATTCGGTAAGATGGGCCATACCGAGCGTAGCGGTGAGAATTTGTATAAGAACTGCTGCGGCAATTTCGACATGAAATTGTTTGAAAGCGGTGTAAAATATTTTAAATAATTCAAAAAACATAACCGCACGGCGAGTAGCGCTGCGCGGTTATGTTTTTGAGGCTGAGGCAAAAAATGGAAATTGTTATAAATATCTATTATACGGGAGAGAATGGCAGTGCGAAAAAATTTGCGCAGGAAATGATGTCGGCTGGAATCGTCAAAGAGATACGAGCTGAATCCGGGAACAGGCAATATGAATACTTTTTCCCGGCGGAGGATGCAGAAACGGTACTTTTGATCGATCGGTGGGAAAGCCAGGAGGCATTGGATAAGCATCATGCATCGGTTTTGATGGAAAAGATCGCTGCGCTTCGCGAGAAATATTCTCTGCATATGAGGGTCGAGCGTTTTGTTGCAGATACGAAAGGTATTCCCGATTCGGATAAAAAATTTATAAAGGTTTGATTGACTGAAGAATATTTGCCATGACGGCGGCAAAAAATTTGAAACCTGGTTGAATTCTGTCAACCAGGTTTCTGTCTTATTCAACCGATGGTCTGTTGACATTGGGGGCATTTGAGATTAAAATAATAGTATAAAAAACGAAACGGAGAACTGTTATGAATACGATTGGACAAAGAATATCATTTTACAGAAAGAAGGAAGGATGGACACAGGAGCAGCTTTCTGAAAAATGCAGCGTAACGCCGCAGGCGATATCGAAGTGGGAAAAAGATATCTGTGCTCCGGACATTGCTTTAATACCGATTTTGGCTGAGACATTTCATATTACCTGTGATGAATTGTTGGGGGGCGAAAGGCCGGCGGGTGAGGCAGCGGTGCGGGAAAAAGTAGATTTGAGCAAAACGCTGTTAAAAATAAATATTGTATCATCGGACGGCGACAGTGTAAAGATGAATCTGCCGGTTTCGTTGGCGGAGCCGATGTTGAAAAATATCAATTTTGACGGAAGGAATCCTGCAAAGGACATTGATTTCGGACAGATCATAGCATGTATACAATCGGGAGTGATCGGTAAATTGTTGGAAGTTCGTTCTTCGGAGGGAGATATTGTCGAAATCTGGGTGGAATCATGAAAATCATGTATCGAAAAAACGGGAAAATGAGAAGGCTGCATTTGCCGTTCTGTATTTTTTCGCAAATGACACGGTTCGCGTCAACATGCCTTATCCTGCAAGAGCTTGCTTTACTTCATGCATATGGCAAGCCCGTCTGTGAACGGCGGATGAATGA
>USSJ01000273.1 GCA_900557285.1 uncultured Clostridia bacterium
CCCGCCGTGCCGAGAACGCCCGGAAGTCCCTCCGCAAACGCCTGAATCGTGATGTTGCCGCCCTCCAGGCCCGTATTCCACGCGCCCGTGACGACGATGGCAAGCCCCGTCATCGTGCAGACCACGATCGTGTCGAGAAACGTTCCCGTCATGGAAACAAGGCCCTGGCGCACGGGCTCCCGCGTTTTTGCCGCAGCCGCCGCGATGGGCGCGCTCCCAAGCCCCGCTTCGTTGGAAAATATACCGCGGGCTATTCCCTTCTGCATCGCGATCAGCAAACTGCCCGCAATGCCCCCCGCTACCGCAGAAGGCTTGAACGCACCTACAAATATCTCCCGAAATGCGGCAGGAATCGCCGTAATATTGAATATCAGGATCACAAGGCAAGCCAGCACATATAAAATCACCATAAACGGCACGACCGCTTCCGATACCTTGGCAATACGCTTCACACCGCCCAGCAAAACCAGCGCCACCGCCGCCGTCAGCAGTAACCCCGCGATCACAACCGCAAGATTGTACGAAGTTCCGAACAGACGTACGTCGGGAACGCTCGCAAAAACGTTTCCGACCGCCGAAGTGATCGAGTTCACCTGTGAAAACGTCCCGATCCCGAACAGTCCGACACACATGCCCAGAACCGCAAATATCACGGCAAGAAATTTCCATTTTTTGCCCAAGCCGTTTTCAATATAATAAAATGGCCCGCCGAGCGTATGCCCGTCCGGATACACCCTCCTGTACTTGACCGCGAGCAATCCTTCCGCATATTTGGTCGCCATGCCGAAAAATGCAGCCAGCCACATCCAGAAAAGCGCCCCCGGGCCTCCCGCCACGATCGCCGTCGCCACGCCGACTATGTTCCCCGTGCCGATGGTCGCGGAAAGCGCCGTACACAGCGCCCCGAACGACGAAACTTCCCCTGCGCCTTCTTCTTTGCGAAAAACATAGCGGAAAGCACGCCCGAGTTTTCGGATCGGCAAAAATACCAGCCGCACCGTCAGATATATGCCTGTACCGAGAATGAGTACGATCAGCGGAATCCCCCATACGAAGTCATCCACCTGTTTTACGATCTGTTCAAAAATCTGCATTTTTCGTCTTTTACCAAAAAAAGAAAGCCGCCCGAAAGCGACTGCGGAAAAAACCGCTCCGTCCTTTTGCCTGAGAGATAGCCGCTCATTGGCGGCATACACCTTCGGCGCCGTTTTTTGGCCTCTCCGGAGTTTTATTTCCTTATTATTATAAAAATATACGCGCGTTTTGTCAAATCAAAAGGCGCGTATGTTCATATTTATGCGTATTTTTTTATAAATTTACGATATTTCAGCCGAGCAGTTTTTTCATATCCGCAAAAACTTTGCTTTCGATCCGCGAAACCTGTACCTGCGACACGCCGATCACGTCCGCGACCTCGCTCTGCGTCATGTCGCGGAAATACCGCAGAATAATGATCTTGCGCTCGCGTTCGGGAAGCTGTGCGATCGCCGTCTTCAACTGCATTCGTTCGATCATGTCTTCCTGGTCATCCACCGCGGGCAATTTGTCGATCAGTTCCTGCGATTTTTCGTCTTTATATTCGCCCTGTTCGTAAATGGATACGGGCATCCGCGACGATCCCATCACAAACACCGCTTCGCTCTCTTCCATCCCGAATTCCTGCGCGATCTGTGAAAGCGCGGGCGCCGTTCCGTGTTCGGCGGTATATTCTTCGATGAATTTGTTCATACTCTTGGCGGCCGACTTCATCGCGCGGGAAACTTTGACCGATCCGTCGTCGCGCATGAACCGCTTGATCTCTCCCGCGATCATCGGCACTGCATACGTCGAAAAACGCACGCCGTACCGTTCATCAAAGCCGTAAACGGCTTTCAAAAGCCCGAGGCTGGCCAGTTGATACAGATCGTCAAACTCCACGCCCTTGCCGAGGTATCGCCGCACAATGCTCTTTAAAAGCGATACGTTTCCGGACAAAAGCGCTTCTTTGGCAGAATCATCCCCCGATTTTGCGGCGCGTATATACCGGAGCGTTTCCTCTTCACCGAGCATCCGATCCGCCCCGCGCGCTTTTCCCGCCCTGCACGGAACGGTCAAAATAATCAGCCGCCGATGCGTTCGATGAACGGAATGTCTTGCTCATTGAAACCGTCGTACCTGCCCCCGGCGCCGATTCAAGACGAAATGTCGTCATGAATGTCTGCATAATGGTAAATCCCATGCCCGACCGCTCCTCCTCCGCAAGCGTCGTAAAAAAAGGCTCGACTGCACGCGCCACGTCCTCGATCCCCTTTCCCGAATCTGATATGCGGATATGTAACGTGTTCCCTTCCGCACTGCAGAAGATACGGATCTCGCCTTCTCGGTCGGAATAAGCATGCACAATACAATTCGTTACCGCCTCGCTGACCGCCGTCTTGACATCGGAAAGTTCATCCAGAGAAGGGTTCAGCCGCACACAGAACGCCGCAACGGTATCGCGCGCAAACGGCTCGTTTTCGGATACGGCAGG
>USSJ01000274.1 GCA_900557285.1 uncultured Clostridia bacterium
ATCGCTCGGGCATGCAGTGGCGGATGAAAGCGGAGAACCGATGCGTTTGAATGCGGGATCCATTTACCGTTGCAGCATCGTGAACGTGATTCGCGGAGAGCGCGGAAAGGCGGGAGAGTTGAAAGGCCTGTTTCTGAACGATAAAGGAATTGCGACGGCAGATACAAATTGCGGAAGCGGTATTTTCGGGAATTTCGAAAAAGATTATGATTTTTCGGGATTGCAATCAGCGGAAATAAGTTTAAATGCTCAGCCGGGAAGTGCGTACATTTATACGACGGTGGACGGAATTACTCCCCAAAAGTATTCTATCCAGATCGTAAAATCGGATATTTCCAATCGACAGAATAAAAATTTTGTGATCAGGGTCACGGATAAAGACCTGTTGGATATATCCGGAGGCATTGTGCAGGGAATGAGCGGCAGTCCCATTCTGCAGGACGGAAAATTGGTCGGAGCAGTCACGCACGTCTTTCTCAATGATCCGACGCGCGGGTATGGGATCAGCATAAAAAATATGCTCGGAAATTAACGAAAAACGCCCTTGCTTTGCAGCACTTGTAAAGCAAGGGCGTTTTTATTCTAATATACGCAAAAAATGTCCGACAGTAAAAGAATCTTAAAAATATAGCTTGCAAAATATGGCGTAAGTGTTATAATAAAAGCGGAGATAATTATGAGAACATTTTTGATTGTGATAGACAGTTTCGGCATTGGCGCGATGCCCGATGCCGAAAAATTCGTGGATCTTGGGTCCGATACGTATGGAAACATAGTTTGCAAAACGGGTCTGCAATTAGAAAATTTTGCGGCTCTGGGGTTGAACAACATAGACGGAGTTGCCAAAACGTTTCAAAACGGGCGTGCGATTAACCCGGCAAAGAATCCGAAAGCCGCTTACGGAAGATTGTCGGAAAAGACTTTTGCCAAAGATACGACGGCGGGGCATTACGAGATTGCGGGTCTTGTACTGGCGCATCCGTTCAGGGTATTTCCGAACGCATTTCCGAAAGATATCGTGGATGATCTGGAAAAAGCGACGGGAGTCCGCTTTTTGGGAAATGAGGTCGCTTCCGGTACAGAAATTATCCAGCGCCTTGGAGAGGAACATTTAAGGACAAAGTATCCGATTTTGTACACTTCACAGGATTCCGTATTGCAGATAGCTGCAGATACTTCTGTAGTTTCGCTGGAAAACCTATACCGCATCTGTGAAAAAGCGAGAGAGGTCATGCAGGGAGACCGTGCGGTCGGAAGGGTGATCGCACGTCCGTTTATTCATGCAGACGGTAAATTTACCCGAACGGAAGACAGAAAAGATTTTGCATTGGAGCCGCCCGGAGAAACATTGCTGGATCGTTTTTCAAAGGCAGGTATACCTGTGACAGCGGTCGGAAAGATCAAAGACATATTTGACGGCAGGGGTATAACCGAAAGTTTTCATACAGGGAACAATACGCAAGGGCTGGCGGTTTTACAGGACCTTATTAAGGCGTCTCTGGATGGTTTGCTATTTGTAAACCTTGTCGATACGGATATGCTTTACGGGCACAGGAACAATGCCTTAGGGTATGCCGATGCTTTAAAAGAGATAGACAAGAATTTGCCGACTATGGAAAGTAATTTGCGAGAGGATGATGTTCTGATCCTTACAGCCGATCATGGTTGTGATCCGACTACGCCTTCGACAGATCATTCCAGAGAATATGTACCGCTTTTGATTTACGGGAAAAGTGTCCCCCCGATAAATCTGGGTACATTGTGCGGATTTGATAACATCGCCGACTATATTGCGAGAAGGCACGGATTGCAACAAAAGAGTGTTATTTATGATACATTGAAAGGTGAATAAAATGAAAGAGTATTGCGGTAAAATAAGAGCGGCAGAGATTGTAAAAAACATCAGAAGTAAAGCGGCGTTTGATCCTCCCCGGATCGGGTTTATTCTCGGGAGCGGCTGGGGGCAAGTTCTGAATGCGCTGGAAAACAAAGAGGTTGTGTCCTATCAGCAAATCGGAATGCCGCAATGCGGTGTGGCCGGGCATGCGGGGAATCTTGTGTTCGGGAATCTGAGCGGCATTCCGGTAGTATTCTTGCAGGGAAGATATCATCTGTACGAAGGGCGGGATATCAGTGAAACCGTTCTTCCCGTTTGCATCATGAAAGAATTGGGCGCGGATTCGATTGTCCTTACAAATGCGGCGGGCGGGATCAATCCTTCGTATTCGGTCGGCGATCTGATGTTTTTGTCCGATCATATCAATCTGACTGGCAAAAATCCGTTGATCGGGGTGAAAGCAACCGATGGTTTCCCTGTGTTTATAGACATGTCCCGCGTTTATGATCAAACAATGATTGCGGCAATGGTAAAGGCATCTGATTTTGCCGATCTGACGTATCATAAAGGAGTGTATATGCAGGTTCTGGGGCCTTCTTTTGAAACTCCCGCCGAGATACGCGCATTCCGTGTATTGGGGGCGGATGCAGTC
>USSJ01000275.1 GCA_900557285.1 uncultured Clostridia bacterium
CAACCTGCGCAAAATACTGCACGCGCCCGCGCACGCCACGGGATTTCCGCCGAACGTCGATCCGTGATCGCCTGCCCCAAATACGTTTTCACACTTTTCAAAAAACATGGTTGCGCCCAGCGGCAATCCGCCGGCCAGACCCTTCGCCGTCGATACGATATCCGGCGCGATCCCGTAATGCTCGTACGCATACAGTCTGCCCGTTCTGCCGTTCCCCGTCTGCACTTCGTCTATGATCAGAAGAATATCATTTTTCTTACAGAAAACCTCGATCTCCTTCACTTCTTCCATGTCCAGCGGACGCACGCCGCCTTCTCCCTGCACCAGCTCCAACATCACCGCGCAGGTCTCGTGCGTACACATTTTGCGGACTCCTTCGTACGTCGGATCCGCATACGAAAACCCGTCCAGAAACGGCATGAAATATTTGTGCATGACGTCCTGGCCCGTCGCCGACAACGTCGCGATCGTCCTGCCGTGAAAGGAGTTTTTCAAAGTCACGATACGGAATCTGCCTTCTCCGTATTTGTCGTAAGAATATTTGCGCGCCGCTTTGATCGCACACTCGTTCGCTTCCGCTCCCGAATTGGAGAAAAACACCTTCCGCGCCCCCGTCTTTTCGCACAGCATATGCGCCAGCTGCGCCTGCGGCTGCGTATAATTCAGATTGCTCGCGTGCTGAATCTTGTTCAGCTGCGAAATCACCGCTTCCTTCCACTCCGGATCGTTTACGCCGAATGTGTTCACCGCAATGCCGCTTCCGAAATCCACATACTTCTTCCCGTCCTCCGAATACAGCGTGGCACCTTCTCCCCGCGCCAGATCCACCGCAAACCGGTTGTATGTGTTCGCTATATATTTTTTGTCTTCGCTCCGTATTTCTTCAAAACTCATATCTCTTTACCCGACTCCTTTCCCGCAAAAGGGTTCCTTTCTGCCCCGTCTGCCGTCCAGACCGCATTTTACCTATTTTATCTATTTTATCATAATTCGCAAGCAAATGCAAATATTTCGGGAAATTCTTTTTGAACCGAACCTTTCTTTTTGCCGCGCACACCTTTTGTTATCCGCACACATTCCGCCGACGGTTCCCGCACTTATTTATTGCCTTGCACCTTCTTCCGTATTCCGCCGCCGTTCCGCAGCGACATTTTACAGCGCGGCAGGAACCCATTTTCCCGATTGCCCGAAAAAAGAGACCGATCCGAAAATCAGTCTCCTGTACCGTTAGTCGCTCCCGACAAACATCGTGCCGATGCCTTCGTCCGACAATATTTCGACCAGAATGGAATGCTCCACCCGTCCGTCTATAATAAATACTTTATGAACGCCGCGGCGGATCGCTTCGCGGCAGCAATCGATCTTCGGGATCATTCCGCCCGATATGATACCCTGTTTTACCAAAGAAGGAATATCGCTCACACAGATCTTTTCGATCAGCGAACTTTCATCGTCTTTGTCCCGCAGGACGCCTTTGGTGTCCGTCATAAGGATCAGGCTCTGCGCATTCAACGCACCCGCTATAAACGCCGACGCCGTGTCCGCGTTCACATTATAAATATGTCCCTCGTCATCGTACCCGACCGTAGAAACAACGGGAATATACCCGGCGTCCAATGCGTCGGTTATCACCTTCGTATCCATGTGCGTGATCTTCCCGACATAGCCGAGTTTCTCACTCTCCTTGCAGCATTTCATCATATGCCCGTCAATGCCGCAAAGCCCCAACGCCTTGCCGCCGATGCTTTCCAGAAGATTCACGAGCGATTTATTGATCTTTCCCGCCAGCACCATGCGCACGATCTCCGCCGTCTCCTCATCCGTATAGCGAAGCCCGTCCACAAACACCGACTGCTTCCCCACACGTTTGAGCATCTCCGAAATTTCCGGCCCGCCGCCGTGCACCAGCACCACTTTGACCCCGATCAGATTCAAAAGCACAATGTCATGCATGACCGACATTTTCAGCTCCTGATTGATCATCGCATTGCCGCCGTATTTCACGACGACGATCTTCCCGTTATAATCCTGTATGTAAGGCAGCGCCTCGCTCAGAACCTTCGCGCGGAACTGCTTGTCCTGCTTCGTATCCATGCTCTCTCCTCTTTTTCCTCAGGTGCGATAATCCCCGTTGATCTTGACATACTCATACGTAAGATCACAGCCCCAGGCCGTCGCCTTTCCGTTTCCGTCGCCGAGCCCGATCAAAATCTCGATCTCGTCTGCCGAAAGAACTTTCTTCGCTTCTTCCTCCGAAAAAGCGATCCCGCTCCCGCCGCGGCATACCGCGATCTCACCTGCCCGGCTCTTGAAATCCACGCTGACTTTCGTCACGTCCACATCCGCGCCCGAATACCCGATCGCACACAGCACGCGCCCCCAGTTTGCATCCGCACCGAACATCGCCGCTTTCAGCAGGCTGGAGCAGATGACCGATTTGGCGACGGTTTTTGCCGTCTGCACGTCGGCCGCGCCGGTCACTTTGCA
>USSJ01000276.1 GCA_900557285.1 uncultured Clostridia bacterium
GATCCAGTTTCTGGCGTTGGTAGACCGCGGACACAGAGAATTGCCGTTCAAAGCGGATTATACGGGCAAAAACGTACCCACTTCGCACAGGGAAGGGGTTGCTGTCCGATTTGCGGAAACGGATGGGGAAGAAGCCGTCTATATTTTTGATAAAGATTAAATTCCGGGGTACGTACTTTCGAAAAATCGACAAAAAGAGTGCGGCACTTTCGGGAAAATGTTCTAAAAAAATATATCGGTTTGCTTGAAATTCTTTTTGGAAAGTGGTACAATACGTTAAAAGAAAAAAAGGAGAATAAAAATATGTCGAACAGACAGAGAACGGAAGGACAGGCTCGCCGTGATTTTATCAAGATTTGCTGCTTTGTTACGTTGCTTTTGGCGGCGGTTTTGATTTTTGTGCAAAATTTTCTTCCTTTGATCGGAGTTGATGTAAGCGGTACGCTATTTGATGTATTGCGGCTGATCAAGGACATCGCGTTGCTTTTGGGCATCGTGTTCGGGGCTTATTCGTTTGCGCGTGCACACGGAAAGACCTGGGTGATCATATTCTGGATCGCGGTTGCTTTGTATGTGGCGAGTGCGATTTTAGGACTTTTTTAAAGTGATCAAAGAGCGGTTTGCGAAAGCGAGCCGCTTTTTCTTTACAAACGAAGGGAAAATCTGTATAATATTCAGGAAAGAATGTTAAACGCGCGTATGATGCGCGGGCAGGAGTATGTATGGCTAATCCTTTGGTTGCGATCGTCGGCAGGCCGAATGTCGGCAAGAGCACATTATTCAATAAAATTGTCGGGAGAAAGATTTCGATAACGGAAAACCGTCCGGGGGTTACGCGGGATCGGCTGTATGCGGATGCCGTATGGCGCGGGAAGAAATTCACCGTGATCGATACGGGCGGTATCGAACTCAAATCGCAAGATACGATGTGGCGGGAGATCCTGCGGCAGGCAGATCTTGCGATCGAAATGGCGCAGGTGATCATTCTCTTGTTGGACGGGAAGGAGGAGCTTACTTCTTCCGACTACGACGTGGCGGAAAAGCTTCGCCGCAGTCATAAGCCTGTGGTGCTTGCAATCAACAAAGTCGATAATTTTTCACAGGATAAGCTTTTTGAATATTATGCGTTGGGACTTGGCGAGCCGATTGCGGTTTCGGCGGAGCATTCACAGGGGATCGGCGACGTATTGGACGAAGTGGTTGCACATTTTGAAAGCGGAGACGAAGAAGAGGCGGACCGTTTGAAAATTGCTGTTGTCGGGAAACCGAATGCAGGAAAGAGCTCGCTCGTGAATCGTTTGCTTGGATTTGAGCGTTCGATCGTTACGAACATTGCAGGCACGACGCGGGACGCGATCGATACGCCGTTTGAAGTGGACGGAAAGAAATATCTGCTGATCGATACGGCAGGGATCCGCAAAAAGAAAAACGTGACGGATGACGTGGAATATTACAGTGTTTTGCGCGCTTTTGATGCAGTGCGCCGCGCGGATGTATGTCTTGCCGTAGTGGACAGCAGCGAAGGACTGACGGAACAAGACGTCAAGATCCTTGGTTATGTTCATGAACAGGGCAAACCTTCGGTGATCGTGATGAACAAATGGGATCTGATCGAAAAGGACACGAATACGATCAACAAATTTGAAGAAAAATTAAAAGTTGATCTGAGTTTTATGGATTATTTTAAGTCGGTGTACGTATCCGCAAAGACGGGACAGCGGGCGGAAAAGATTTTGAAAGTTGCGGAAACGGTATATGAAAATGCGAATCGGCGCATATCCACGGGAACGCTGAACGACCTGATTTTGGATGCTGTGCGCACGAACGAGCCCGCTTCCTATAACGGCAGACGGTTGAAAGTTTATTATTGTTCACAGCCGTCGGTTTGTCCGCCGACGTTCGTATTGTTTGTGAACGATGAAGCGCTTTTGCATTTTTCTTACAGAAGGTATCTGGAAAACGTATTGCGCCGGTCGTTTGATTTTTCGGGTACGCCGATACGTATCGTAACGCGCAACCGCAATGACAATGATGCGGGGATAACGGTTTAAAGCGGGGTTGCGGCGGAGGATGATTATGGAAATCGCATTCGGGGAAATTTGGTACTGGTTCATTGTAATGGCGGTCGTATCCTATTTTGTGGGCTGTTTTAATTTTGCGTTGCTGATCTCGAAGATCAAACACAAGGACGTGCGTAAGATGGGAAGCGGGAATCCGGGTACAATGAATATGAGCCGCCAGTTCGGCTTAAAGATCGGAGCGTTGACGTTATTTTGCGACATGATCAAGGGCGGGCTTCCGCTGTTGATCGCGCATCTTATATTCCGCGGCTATATTTTTGCGGGGACGGACGTGCTTGTCGGAGACTTGGCGCGCTATGTGTGCGGGGTATCGGTGATTATAGGGCATATTTATCCCGTTACAATGAAATTCAAGGGCGGCAAAGGGATCGCTTCGACATTGGGGATGTATTCGTTTGCT
>USSJ01000277.1 GCA_900557285.1 uncultured Clostridia bacterium
AAAACGGGGAATATTTTGAAAATGCGGATCAGGCAAGAGATTTTATTCGCCGTGTTGGAAACTATCCGGTTTTGCATGCGCAGGAATTAGTCGCTACTTCTTCATATGATATTTATTTGCAAAATTATAAAAGCGACCAGGTTACTACTTATGAGCAAAAGATAGATTCACTCATTTCACAGCATAAATATCTGTTGGATATGTATGATTCATTGATTGATGTAAAGGGTGCTTATTATATAGTTTCATTTACTACGGAAGACGGAAAAACTTTTTCCGGAACTTTGGACTCCTATCGGGCGAGTTGCAATACTGCTTTTAGCGAAGATGAACAACAGGCTTTGATTGAAGAGTTGGGTGTAAACGGATATGTTTTTGATATGGATTCCTATGAGCAGGAAGCTGAAAGCCGTCTGAACGTTTTGAACGGGAAGATCGAAGATTTGGAGTTCCGTATCTTAGAATATAATAATATGCTTTTAAAATTGCAAAGTGAGGGCGCTCCGGACAATTTGATAACTCAGATTTCTCAATTGTGCGGCCAATTAGCTCAGGAAAAAAATTTATACGCTTTGGAGAGAGACAAGATTCAATCCAACTTGGAAAATCCTCCGAGCGACGAAGAAATTTCAGCATTTAACGCAAAACTGGATTCGTATGCCGAAATTTTAAAAGAACAGACGCAAATCTATAAAAGCGTAAGGACGCAGTATTTTGAACAGGAATCGTATTTCCGTATGCAGAATAACAAACTTTCGGTCACCGGAGGTATTTCACCTGTTCTTGCGATCATCGGCGGACTGGTGATCGGATTCATTGCAGCGTGTGTGGTCGTTTGCGTAGTGGATCTGAACAAGCAGCATAAGATCAAAGCGGTAAAATCGGAATCAGAAGAAACCTCAGAGACTGAAAAATCCGAATCGCAAGAGTAAGCCGAAGTGGGCTTTGGACAGATATTTTCAAAGTTTTGATTTCCACCCCTGCGAATGAGAACCATTCTCCGGGGTGGACTTTCCGTTTTTTATACAGTTGAATTTGTGTAGAAATGTGGTCGTTTTTTTAGAAATTTTTGAAGATACGGAGAAAATTTTCATATAGGCGTGCATTTGATAGCTTTAAAACGCATTTCATGGTAAAATATCTTTGATTTTGACAGAAGCGGGATCTTCGCTGTATGTCGGCAGAATTGTTTTTACATCGAGGAATAGCATGAGAGAAAGAATTTATTTGAGTTCACCGCATATGGGCGGCGAAGAAATGAAATACATTCAGGAAGCATTTGATACCAACTGGATCGCACCTTTGGGCAAAAACGTGGAAATGTTTGAAAAAGAAATGTGCGAATACATCGGCAGAAAGAGCGCCGTGGCACTTTCCAGCGGCACGGCGGCGATCCATCTGGGACTCAAATACCTGGGCGTGAAAGAGGGAGATATCGTTTTTTGTTCTTCCTTTACGTTCAGCGGATCGTGTAATCCGATCGCCTATCTCGGCGCAAAGCCCGTATTTATCGACAGCGATTACGACAGTTATAACATGAGCCCCGCCGCCCTCGAAAAGGCATACGAAACATATCCTTCGCCCAAAGCAGTGGTAGTTGTCAACCTTTACGGACAGTCGGCAAAATACGACGAGATCTTAAAAATCACGAAAGCGCACAACACCCCCGTGCTGGAAGATTCCGCCGAGAGCCTCGGTGCAAAATACAAGGGGATCCAGACGGGAAATTTCGGGGATATTTCCATTTTCTCGTTCAACGGGAATAAGATCATCACCACGAGCGGCGGCGGAATGCTGATGTGCAACGATCAGCAGACGCACGACAAAGTCCTGTTCTGGGCAACGCAGTCGCGTGAAAAATTTCCGTGGTATCAGCACGAAGAGATCGGTTACAACTATCGTCTGAGCAATATCTGTGCGGGTATCGGCAGGGGGCAGATGCGCGTGCTTGCGACGCGCGTGGCGCAAAAACGGCACATCCACGACCTTTACGAAAAGGCGTTTGCGGACAATCCGTACATTTCGCTCGTTCCGACGATGAAGGACAGCGAACCCAGCTACTGGCTTACGGGCGCGACGCTTTCAAAGGATTGCAAGGCGACGTTTATGGACGTCATCGATGCTCTTGCGGCGGAAAATGTGGAGAGCCGCCCCGCATGGAAACCCATGCACACACAGCCTGTATTCAAGGATTGCGGCTTTGTGACGCATCTAACCGAACAGGAAAGAACGGAGATCGGCGCGGGGAGCGTGTGCGAAGATCTGTTCTCGCGCAGCCTTTGCCTGCCCAGCGACAGCAAAATGACGGATGAACAGGTCAACTTTGTCGCGGACGTGATCAACAGGACGATTTACGAAAAACAAAAAGATTGATTGAAAAGGCAGGGAGTTGATTCCTGCCGGAGATGATTATGGACTTAATAAAGCAATCGGACCCCGATTCGTTGCCGAAGAGCCTTGCGGGC
>USSJ01000278.1 GCA_900557285.1 uncultured Clostridia bacterium
CACGCCGCTCGACCTTGTCTGGGAGGACGGACGGCGCTATCCGATCGACCGCGTTCTGGATGTGCGGCGCGCGGCCTCGCTCAAAGCGGGAGGCGCCGGCGTCCGTTACACGGTACAAATCGGACGTTGCAGACGGTTTTTGTACTACGACCGGCCGCAATGGTTTGTGGAGGGGAAAGACTGATATGTGCGGAAGATATACCCTTTTGGACGACGACGGCGGCAGCTTCGCCGCACGCATCACGGACAGACTGGCACGAGAGTTTCCCGGCATTCCGGTCCGCACGGGCGAGATTTTTCCCGGACAGACGGCTCCGATTTTGGCGTCCGCCGGGCTGACGCCTGCGATTTGGGGCTTTCCCTTGACGGGAAAAAGCCGCCCGCTCATCAACGCGCGGAGCGAAACGGTGCGCGAAAAGCCTGCCTTCGCCACCTCGTTCCGCCTGCGGCGCTGCGCGGTGCCCTGCACGGGCTTTTTCGAGTGGGACGCGCACAAAACGAAATACCGCTTCCGACTGCCCGGCTGCGGCGGCGCCTATCTGGGCGGCATTTTCCGCGAATGCGACTCGCTGCCGCAGTTCGTCATCCTCACCGCAGAAGCCAACGATTCGGTGCGGCCGATACACGAACGGATGCCTGTAATCCTGCCCGCAGAGGCCGTCGGCGACTGGCTGGCGGACGAAGCGGCGGCAGCCGCTTATATGCGCGCGCCGCTGCCGTCGCTGCTGTGCGACCGCGCATAACGCGGACATCCGATTCAAAAATTTCACATATTTTTTGCTTTTTCGGTTACAATAAGAGCAGAACATTTTGGCGAGATCCGATCCCGCCGGGAAGGCAAAGAGTGAATGAACATGGACAGCCGCAAACTATCCGGTTTTTTATACAAAAATGCCCAGATGGGCTTATACACGATCCCGATGCTTCTATCCGTTTCCAAGGACAAACGCTTCAACGCGCTGCTTCGGCAGCAATACGCATTTTATCGGTCGTTTGCCAAACGGACAGCCAAGCTGCCACGCGAAAAGGACATTCGTCTGAGTTGTCTGGAAAAGCTGCGTGTGGCCGCGATGATCCGCTTCAACACGCTGCCGCACCCTCGGCCGGCAACGGCGAATCTGGCACGGATGATGGCCTTCGGCTCGCTTGCCGGCATTGTGGACGTCAAGCGCAAAATCAACGACTACGGCGACGCGTCGGAGGAAGTTCTGCTTCTGGCCAAGACGCTTTTTTCACGCGAGCTGAAAAACCTCGCCGCACTGCTCGAATACGTGTAATGGCATATGCCCGCGTCACAAAAAACCTCCGTACGACGAATGTACAGGAGCGTAAAAAACGGACAAAAGACAAAAAGCCCCTCCTATGGTAGAATAGAAATAAATCTATCATAGGAGGGAAATTTTATGCCAAGAGAGTACAGACATATCAAGATGTATGAAAAAGAAATATTTGAACTCAAAGGACAAGGGTTAAGCCAACGCCAAATTGCAGAAAAGTTAGGATTTCCATATAAAAAGATGCACGAATTTTTCAAACGGTATAATCGGAATCAGCGAAAAGCTGCATCCGGCGCAGGGCTGAAACAGAGTGGACGTCCGCGAAAAGATGGGAAAGAATTGCCACAGTCAGTTCAGCAATTAAGCAAAGTAGCGCAATTACGATACGAACTGTCAGAGAAGAAAAGATATATCAAGAGATTGGAAATGGAAAATGAACTGATGCGGGATTTTCTTTCGCTCACAGAAAGGAAGTGAGGACAAGCGCAAAATACATGGTGATCTACCGTCACAAAGAGAAGTATTCCGTTAGTGAGATGTGCAGATTTTTTGATGTATCCCGAAGCGGATATTACGGATATGTATCACGAATGGATACCCCGGCGAAAGATCTGCCGCTGGCGGAGAAGATACGAGAGTGTCAGGAAAAGTGTGGCCAAACATACGGATACCGCAGAGTACATATTTGGCTTAAAAAAGAAGGTGTGCATCATGACCCGAAAACCATTCTGCGGGTTATGCAGAAATACGGCTTGCTGTCGGTTATCAGGAGAAAGAAATACCGCAATTACGGAGAATATCTGCATCGTTACCCAAACCTGTTGAACAGGAACTTCAAAGCAGATCGACCGAATCAAAAGTGGGTCACGGACATCTCATACATCAAGACAGGACAAGGAACGCTGTATCTGTCTGTCATTCGTGATCTGTACGACAACAGTATTGTGGTGTACAAGACAGGAACAGCGCAAAACATCAATCTTGTGCTTAGTACCATTCGCGCAGCCAAACGCAAAGAAAAAGTCACTGCGGAGTTGCAGCTCCACAGTGACCAAGGCTTTCAGTATACATCTCATGCGTACTTTAAGCTGACACAATCTTACCACATTACGCCCTCCATGTCAAGACGAGGGAATCCTTATGACAACGCAATGGCGGAAAATTTCTTCTCGATTCTTAA
>USSJ01000279.1 GCA_900557285.1 uncultured Clostridia bacterium
TCAGGACCAACAAGTGCTAACACCTATTGAAATTTATTGGAGGCGTAACATATGAACATCAAACCTTTATTTGATAAAGTTGTTGTTGAAAGCGTTCAGACCGAAGAAAAAACCAAGAGCGGATTTATTCTTCCGTCTTCTGCACAGGAAAAACCGCAGACGGCACGTGTCGTTGCAGTCGGCCCCGGGGGAAATGTGGACGGCAAAGAAGTGAAAATGGTCGTCAAAGTCGGCGATACCATCCTCTTCTCGAAATATTCGGGCAGCGAATTTAAAGTAGACGGAAAAGAATTCACGATCATTCGTCAGAGCGATATTCTGGCAATTGTTGAATAAAGTTTGAATTGGGAGGAATCATATTATGGCTAAACAGATCAAATACGGAGACGAAGCCAGAAAGGCTTTGGAAAAAGGCGTAAACACGCTTGCCGATACAGTAAAAATTACGCTCGGGCCGAAAGGCAGGAACGTTGTTCTCGATAAAAAATTCGGCGCGCCGCTGATCACGAACGACGGCGTAACCATCGCAAAAGAAATCGAACTGGAAGACCCGTTTGAAAACATGGGCGCTCAGCTCGTCAAAGAAGTTTCCACAAAGACCAACGACGTCGCGGGCGACGGCACCACTACCGCTGTTGTCCTTGCGCAGGCAATCATCCGCGAAGGACTGAAAAACCTCGCGGCTGGCGCAAACCCGATCATCCTGCGCCGCGGCATCGACAAAGCTGTCGATACGGCTGTTGCGGAAATCAAAAAGATCTCCAAAACGGTTGACAGCAAAAAAGCAATCGCACAGGTCGCTTCCATTTCCGCAGGCGATGAAACCGTCGGTCAGCTCATTTCCGACGCAATGGAAAAAGTCGGCAAGGACGGCGTAATCACTGTCGAAGAAGGCAAAACCATGAACACCGAACTCACAACCGTCGAAGGCATGCAGTTCGACCGCGGCTATGCTTCCGCTTACATGGTTACCAATACGGATAAAATGGAGGCCGTTCTCGATACCCCTTATATCCTTATTACCGATAAGAAAATTTCCAACCTGCAGGAGATTTTGCCCATCATCGAACCGCTCGCACAGCAAGGCGCTCGCCTTTTGATCATCGCGGAAGACGTGGAAGGCGACGCTCTCGCTGCCCTCATCGTTAATAAACTCAAGGGCGTGTTCAACTGCGTTGCCGTCAAAGCTCCCGGCTTCGGCGACAGAAGAAAAGCAATGCTCGAAGATATTGCTATCCTCACGGGCGGCACCGTCATTTCTTCCGACCTCGGCTACGAGTTCAAGGACGTTACGACCGATATGCTCGGCAAAGCGGCTCAGGTCAAAGTTGACAAGGATAACACCACGATCGTCAGCGGCAACGGCGATCCCGAAAACATCAAGGCGCGCGTCAACGCCATCAAAGCGCAGATCGCGGAAACTACTTCCGATTATGACAGAGAAAAATTGCAGGAACGCCTTGCAAAACTCGCAGGCGGCGTAGCCGTCATCAATGTCGGCGCTGCTACCGAAGTCGAAATGAAAGAGAAGAAACTCCGCATCGAAGACGCTCTCGCCGCTACGCGTGCGGCGGTCGAAGAAGGTATCGTCCCCGGCGGCGGCGTTGCTCTGCTCTCCACTTCCGCTGCATTGAAGAAACTTATCAATTCGCTGGAGGGCGATGAAAAGACCGGTGCTCAGATCATCCTCAAAGCGATCGAAGAACCGGTCCGCCAGATCGCGAAGAACGCAGGATCTGTTATCGTCGAAAAGATCATGGCTTCCAAGAAACCTAACTTCGGTTTCGATGCCCTGAAAAACGAGTACACCGATATGGTGGAAAGCGGCATCATTGACCCGACAAAAGTTTCCCGCAGCGTTTTGCAGAATGCAGCTTCTGTGGCAGCTACCCTGCTCACGACGGAAAGCGTCGTAACAGATATTCCTGCTCCCGAGCCCGCAGCTCCTGCAGCCGGCGGCGGCATGGGCGGAATGTACTAAGCCGTAAATTTTCATTAGAACAAACGCCCCGCAGATTTTCTGCGGGGCGTCTTTTTTATTCTATTTTCATGATATCGTCGTCTTCGAGATCCTTTAAAAAGTCGGGCAGTTCCTCTTCTTCCTCGTCGGATTCGGAAGGAACGCTCTTTTTCTCGATTTGCCCGCCGTCTGGATTCTGCGGCGGCTGTATTTCGCCGTTGTCCACATATACGTTGTTGGCATAGAGATAAGACTCGGGCGCGCCGTTTTCGCCGTTCAGTCGGGCGATATTCTCCATCAGCGTATCGTAGTCGGGAAGGTCTGCAATGCTCGTCAGGTTGAACCGCTTTAAAAAGTTATCCGTCGTCGCATAGAGAATGGGCCTGCCCACCGCGTCCTTGCGCCCGACCGGTTCGATCATTTTCAGATCGAGAAGCGTATGTATCGCATAATCGCAGTTGAGCCCGCGCAGATTTTCCAGTTCGC
>USSJ01000280.1 GCA_900557285.1 uncultured Clostridia bacterium
TATGTTTAATACAAAATTTGTCAGATAATTCGTGAAAAATTCCGAAAGCTCCGTTATGTATCCGGTCACCCGGACTACGATCTTCCCCGACGGCCGATTGTCAAAATAATCGAACGGCAGCGTCTGCAATTTATAAAATATGTCTTTCCGTATGTCCGCTATGATCCCGTGCCCGACACGTCCCAGACTCTTTTGCTGAAAATACGTGATGATAATATCCGCAAATCCGCACAATATAAATCCGCCGATCGCAAGGAAAAATTTACTGTATGTCCTGTACACACTGTATTCGGGTATGACCGTATCCACAATGTATTTCAGAAGCAGCGGCGTGATCATCGACGAGACAACCGCCAGCAACATGATCACGATCACAAAAATAAACAGCTTTTTATGCGGCAGCGCATAACGGAGCAGACGCCGCAGATTCTTGATGTCTATTTTCTCTTGTTCGACTACTTCGTCCTGAAAATAGGTGTTTCTCTCTGCCATCGCTCAGCCCTCCCCGACCGCATTCAGCACGGCCTCGGATATGTCTGCATCGGAATTGTCTTCTTCCATCGATTGCATTTTGTAAATTTCCGCAAATCGCCCGTTCTTCTTCACCAGTTCGTCAAACGTTCCGCGCTCTATGATCTCCCCGTCCTGCATATACAGGATCTCGTCACAGTCCGCTACGCTCGATACCCTGTGCGCCGCAATCAAAATCGTACGGTCAGGATAGTTCTCCTTGATCGTCCGCATCAATTTTCGCTCCGTCGTCGCATCCAGAGCACTCGACGCGTCATCCAATACCAGTACGGGCGCATTCTTCAGCAATGCCCTCGCGATCGAGATCCTCTGTTTCTGACCGCCCGAAAGCCCCAGTCCTTTCTCCCCGACGATCGTTTCAAATCCCTGCGGCAGCGAACGGATAAACCGCCCCGCCTGCGCCTGCTCCGCGACCCGCATCACCGTCTCTTTATCGATGTGCGGCGCGTAGAACGCTATGTTCGCATCGATCGTGTTCGAAAACAAAAACACATCCTGAAATACATACGCAAATTCATTGCGAAGATCATCCAGTTCAAAATTGCGTATATCTTCTCCGTTGATCTCAATATCACCCGACGTCACGTCATATATTCGCACAAGCGATTTGAGCAACACGCTCTTTCCGCTTCCCGTGCCGCCCATGATCCCGACCTTCTTCCCGAACGGAATGCTCAGCGATACGTTTTTCAGAAGCATCTTCCCGTCTTCCATCACCGATACATTCTTCACTTCAATGTTCGGCACAGACCTGATCTTATCCGGTTTATCCGGTTCGGGTATCTTCGTCTTGCGTTCCAGAAATTCCTTGATACGGCCGCCCGAAACAAGGCTGTACTGCAACTGGTAACTCGCATTGCTGATCTGCGTCAGATAATCCATGATCCGCAGTACATACGTCACGCTCGCCGTCATGATACCGATCCCGAATTTACCCCAAAATACCATCAGCGTCCCGATCACGATCGTCGTTATGTAAGCAAATTGCCGTATCGTATTGAAAATCATCCCGTATTTCGCCGATACGTCCACCTGATCGCAATATGCCTTCCGAAATTCTTCGTTCACACGGTCAAACTTGTTCTCCTCCAGATCTTCGTTGGCGAAAGAACGCACCAGCCGAACCGCGTCAATATTTTCCTGTACCGTCAGATTCATCTCCGCATTCCGCTTACGGATCTGCGTCGATACCCGCCGCGCCGCACGCATATATTTCATCAGCGCAAACAACAGCACAGGCGCCATCACCGCCGGCAATATCAGCATGTACGCACTGTTCATCGCCAGTATGATACATGTCACGATCAATACAAAAAAGCCGTCTCCTATCAATAACAGAACACGGCAGTACATCTCCTTAAACGTAATGATATCCGACGACAACGTCGCCAAAAGATCCCCCGTATTGTACGACGCCACGGTGGAACTGTCCAGCTCTACAAGCTTCTTGTACGATAAGTCCCGAAGTTCGTTTTCATACGCCAGCCCGTTGTACTGGAATAACACGTTCCGCAAGTAGATCACTCCCTCACGGAATACCTCCAGCCCCCCGAATACACACGCAAGCACAATGAATAATTCCTTGCTTTCAGGTTCCCCGAACTTCAACAGAAAATCAAACATCCCGTCATTCGTTATCCCCTGAAAATTAAGAATGTAATCCACAAACATCGCACCGATCAATGGCAGAATTATATCGATCGTAAGCCCGATAAACCCTATCAACTGACAAAACACCGCACACGGTACATGCTTCTTCCAATACCGCCATCCGAATCGGAATACACTCATAACGGCTCCCTCACTCGTTGATTGTCTCTTTATTTTACCTATAATTTTTTATTTGTCAACGGTTTGTATACAATTTTTTCTTTTATTTTTTTATTCAACTATATCGCAGTTTGTG
>USSJ01000281.1 GCA_900557285.1 uncultured Clostridia bacterium
GGGAAAAACGCAGACTATGGAATTATTTCACCTGCGGACTGCGTATTTCACCCACGGGCGGACAAATGAGAAGAACCGCGCATTATAAAATTATTTCGAGGCTTTTACGATGATTAATATACCCAAAGGCACAAAGGACGTTTTACCTGCCGATTCGTATAAATGGCAGTACGTGGAAGGCGTTGCCCGCGAGACGGCAAGGCTGTTCAACCTGAAAGAAATCCGCATGCCCGTGTTCGAGCATGCGGAGGTATTCTTGCGCGGCGTCGGCGATACCACAGATATCGTCACAAAAGAAATGTACACCTTCCGCGACAAGGGGGACCGTTCGATTACCCTCAAGCCCGAGGGGACGGCGGGCGTCGCGCGGTCGTTTATCGAAAACGGACTTGCGGGCGGCGTCTTACCTTTGAAGATGTATTATATTACCCCTGTATTCCGCTATGAACGTCCGCAGGCGGGCAGATTGCGCGAGCATCACCAGTTCGGCGTAGAGATTTTCGGCGGCAAGGGAGCGGAAACGGATGCGGAAGTTATTTTGCTTGCGCGCGACTACATTCGTGCGTTGGGCGTGGAAGGCGTGGAGCTGAACCTGAACTCGATCGGGTGCAAGCATTGCCGTCCGAAGTTCAACGAAGCACTCAAAGAATATCTGCGGCCGCATCTTTCCGAAATGTGTCCCACCTGCAACGCGCGGTTTGAAAAAAATCCGCTGCGTATTCTCGATTGCAAGGAAGAGGCTTGTTCGAAGATCAACGAAAACGCGCCGAAAACGACAGATTTTCTCTGCGACGAATGCCGTGAGCATTTTGAAAAGCTCAAGGAGATCCTCGATTCCTGCGGCGTGAAATATAAATTGAACCCGAAACTCGTGCGCGGGTTGGATTATTATTCCAAGACGGTGTTTGAATTTGTATCGACGAGCATCGGCGCGCAGGGTACGGTGCTGGGCGGCGGAAGGTACGATACGCTGATCGAGAACCTGGGCGGGCCGAGCGTGCCGGCGGTAGGGTTCGGGAGCGGCATCGAGCGTGTGCTGCTGGTACTGGAAAATACGGGCAAGAAGATCCCCGAAGAGGCGCCGCTGGATGTTTATGTGGCGGGACTGGACGACGCAGGCAGAAAAGCGGCGTTTGCGCTGGCAGATCAATTGCGCCAGAGCGGGATCTCGGCGGATACGGATCACGCCTCGCGTTCGGTCAAAGCGCAGTTCAAGTATGCGGGAAAGATCGGGGCAAGGTTTGTCATCGTCATCGGTTCCAATGAACTCGAAAGCGGCGAATACACCGTAAAAAACATGTCCGATTCGACGTCTGTAAACGTAAAAGCGGCGGACGTTATCGCATTTTTGGAGCAAAATTGCAGATGAAAGAACGTGCCATCGTCGTGAAAACGGCGGGAAAAACCGCGCTCTTACGTATCGAAAAACATCCCGAATGCGATTCCTGCAAAGTGTGTGCGTTCCGTTCGGGCAAAAGCACCGTAAAGGTGAAAGCGAAAAACACGGTCGGTGCAAAAGCGGGCGACGAAGTGATCGTGCAGGCGGAAAAAGACAACCGTTTGCTGGCTTCGTTCATTGTGTATATCATCCCCGTACTTTTGGCGGGGGCGGGAGTTGCGATCGGCGCGCTTGCGCTCAAAGCCGAGGTCTGGGCGGCAGTCTTGTGCCTGATCGGGCTGGCTTTGGGGTTTGCCGTCGTGTATATGCTGGATAAATTCGCGGCAAAATCGCGCGGCTTCGGTATGGAAGTCGTGGAAATTTGCCAAAATACCAATAATCATCAGGAGGATACAAAAAATGGTTCAGAATTTTGATACAGCCGCATTCAGGGCGGCAATGGAAGAAAAAAAGACGCTGGTCGTGGATTTTTATGCGGACTGGTGCGGCCCTTGCCGTATGCTCGCGCCCGTGATCGACGACCTTTCGGAAGAGTTTGCAGGAGAAGCACAGTTTGTCAAGATCAACGTGGATGACAACCCCGATCTCGCGCGCGAATATTCCATCATGAATATCCCCTGCGTCATGGTGTTCAAGGACGGCGCGCTTTCGGGCAGGAACGTCGGTTTCGCGCCCAAGGACGCAATGTCCGATTTCATCAAAAAAAGCATCTGATAAGGCAAAGCGCGCACATTTTTCCGTGCGCGCCTTTTATTTTCTTGTAAAATTTTTCGGATTGCGCTATAATAGTCTGGAAAAATAAATTCACGACGGAGAAACCTGTATGATCGATCTTACGACAATCAAAAATGCCGACGAACAAGTCTACGAGGCGATGAAGCTCGAGCTGGACCGTCAGCGCAACAACATCGAACTCATCGCGAGCGAGAACTTCGTCTCTCCCGCGGTCATGGCGGCGGTGGGTTCGCACCTGACCAACAAGTACGCGGAGGGTCTGCCCGGCAAGCGCTATTACGGCGGGGG
>USSJ01000282.1 GCA_900557285.1 uncultured Clostridia bacterium
TCACGCGCTTCCAGCGCATCCGAAAGGGATTTGACCATATTCTCGCCGATCCCGTTTTTTCCGCACTGCGCCACAGGATCCAGATTTGCCGCAATACTCTTTAAATTACTTCTCTGTTTGCTTGTAAGCATATCATCTTCCTTGATTTATTTTTTTTGCCGCAAAAATACAGGTACGTACCTGTATTTTTGCGGCAGTTTCTTATTCTTTAAACAAAAACTCCACATTGCCTACGACAACCGTGTCGTTCTCAGCTACACCGCGTTTTTTCAGTTCGCGGATCACGCCCTTATCCTTGAGAACCTTTTGAAAGTAAGCCATCGAATCGGGATCGGACAAAACTACGTTTCGTTCCAGCATATCCACCAATCCGCCCGTAACATACCAGACGTTTTCTTCTTCGTCCTTGTCGATGAAAAATTCGTTGACGTCCGGGGTATCATATTCAAATTCGTCGGCGGGGATAGGTTCAGCGGGCGGCAAAGTTTCCAGTACCGCAAAAATCGCTTCGATCAGTTCTTTCGTACCTTCGCCCGTAACTGCCGTGATCGGAAAAACTTTATACTTTCGGCACTTCTTTTTGAATGCCTTGACATTCTCTTCCGCCCCGAACACATCGCATTTATTCAGCGCGACAAGTTGCGGCAAAGCCGCAAGTTTGGGGCTGTACTGTTTCAGCTCCGCATTGATCTTCTTGAAATCTTCGTAAGGATCGCGCCCTTCCATGCCCGAAATATCCACCACATGCACCAGCATGCGCGTGCGTTCGATATGCCGCAGAAAATCATGTCCGAGGCCTGCGCCTTCCGCCGCACCTTCGATCAGTCCGGGGATATCCGCCGCCACAAACGATTTATCATAATAGCGCACCACCCCGAGATTGGGCGAAAGCGTCGTAAAATGATAGTTCGCGATTTTCGGCTTTGCCGCCGAGATCTTGGAAAGCAACGTACTCTTTCCCACGTTCGGGAATCCGATGATGCCCACATCTGCAATCATTTTAAGTTCCAGAATCAGCGTATGCACCTGCGTCTTTTGTCCTTTCTGCGCAAAATGCGGCGCATGACGGCGCGCCGTCGTAAAACGCACATTCCCTTTGCCGCCGTTGCCGCCGCGGGCAAGAAGTTTCTTTTCTCCGTCCGTATAAACATCGCAAAGCACTTTTCCCGTTTCCGCATCCCGCACAAGAGTACCGAGCGGGACCGCGATTACCACGTCCTCCCCGCCTTTCCCGAACCGATTGTTCGTTCCGCCGCGTTCTCCGTCGCCCGCCGTGAACTTTGCCCCGAACCGAAAATCGATCAAATCATTCTTATCCTTGTCCCCGACGATATATACGTCGCCGCCTTTTCCGCCGTCGCCGCCGTCCGGGCCGCCGTTCGCAAAGCCTTTAAAGCTTTTGAACGAGTTCATTCCGTCGCCGCCGTCGCCCGACTTGATCGTGATTTTTACTTTATCCGTAAACAACGATGCCATTGTTATCACTCTCCTTTTTGCTTTTCCTGCCTGTCCGCATAATAATCGCAGCATTCCGACAAAGGACAATTTCCGCAATCGGGTTTCTGCGAATGGCAAATCCTTCTGCCGTGCCAAATCAGCCAATGATGCGCCTTCGACCAATCCGCCTGCGGAATGGATACTTTCAGCTGTTCTTCCGTTTTTGCCGGCGTGGACGCCTTTGCCAATCCGAGACGGTTGCTCACGCGAAATACATGCGTATCCACGGCGATCGCGTCTTTTTCAAACCACACGGACGAAACGACGTTCGCCGTCTTCTGACCTACGCCCGCAAGCGATTTCAGATCTGAAAACCCCGAAGGTACCTGGCCGGAAAACTTGTCCACAATATCGTGCGAGGCGGACAGAATATGCGCCGCCTTGCTCTTGTATAAACCGCAGGAGAATATGTATTTTTCCAATTCTTCCTGCGTCAGTTCCAGCATGGTTTGAGGTGTATTGTGCTCTTTGAAAAGCTCCGCCGTAACCTTATTCACACGCTCGTCCGTGCACTGCGCCGACAAAATGACCGCCACGAGCAATTCATAGGCGGTATTATAATGAAGCGCCGGGCGCGCATCGGCATAAATTTGCGATAAGACCTGCAAAGCCTTTTTTCTTTTTTGTTCGTCCATGCCGCTATTTTAACACAAATCGGTACGCAATACAAGAAATTTTGCATACATGGTTAAATTTTCGGGATCCAAACGGAATCATACCGGGTAAACATACGTCCTGCCGCAGTTGTTTTCCACGCGAAAAAACCCGACAAACGCCGACCGGTTGCAATACGCCAAAACGTTGCGCGCACGCGCAAGATCATATGCGCCGATCTTTGCGGAAAGCCCGCACCCTACATTGGCTTCGCGGGGCGTAGAAACCGCCACGGCACTGATACCGTTTGATTTTAAACGCATGACATA
>USSJ01000283.1 GCA_900557285.1 uncultured Clostridia bacterium
CGGCCGTCCGGTTCCTCGCGTCCGGTCGTCTCGTTGATGACGGTAAATTCCTTCTTGTTTTTCTGAAAGATTGAGTGCATTAATAAAAAACGGCAATCAAAGTAAAAACGCTTTGGCAAAGATTTGGAAAGTCGAACCCTCCACCATAAGCAAATGGATACAGGGTCAACGGATTCCTAAACCCGATACAGTTTATAAACTCGCCGACTATTTTAACTGTTCTATGGATTATTTGCTTGGTCGGACAGATTTAATATAATTATTCAATGATATCAATTATGCAAAATTCTTATATCCAGATGAGCGATATTCAAAAACGGCTTCGGGAAGCGATTCAGCTCAGCCCCTATTCACAACGCGAAATTGCACAGGCAATCGGAGTGTGCGAGCAAACCGTATCAAAGTACATGAACAAAGACGTCTTTCCTGCTTTGGATACGCTTGCAAAACTCTGTATTTTCCTCGATGTTTCCTCAGATTTTATTTTAGGTATCACAAAAAACTGATTATATTAAAAAAGCGGATGTTTTCTTAAACGAAAACATCCGCTTTTATTAATTCTTATACGGATCTACGCCGTACATGGCTTGCATATTATCTTTGAAAGCGCGCATCTTTGCCGTTTGCTTGATGTCAAACTGCCCGTCCAAATCTTCCAGCGTTTTTTTCTGGTCGCGCGTCAGCTTTGTAGGCACTTCCACCTGCACGGTAATATACATATTCCCCGTACCTACACGCGTTTTCAGACCTTTGCCCCGTACACAGAATACTGTGCCGCTCTGCGTCCCTTCCGGAATCAGATACTCAAACGTATCGTCGATGCCCGGTACACGGACTTTTCCGCCCAAAACCGCCGTCTTATAAGATATCGGCAATTCTATATACAGATCTTTGTCCTTCCGCTTGAATATCTTATGCGGCTCGACTCGGAATATGACGATCAGATCGCCCGGAACCCCTCCGCGCGCCGAAGCCTGCCCGAATCCTTTTTTACGGATATAACTGTTCGTATCCGCCCCCGCAGGAATGTTCAGCGTTACCACCGTTTCCTTGCGGACATACCCCTTTCCTTTACAATCGGGGCACATATCCGTGATCTTCTTGCCCGTTCCGCCGCAGGCGTCGCACGTTGCCATGCGGATCGTCCTTCCGAACAGCGTATCCTGTGTATAGCGAACCTGTCCCGATCCGCCGCACTTGTCGCACGTCTTGTATGCCGTACCGTTCTTCGCTCCCGTTCCCTTACAGGACGGGCAAGGTTCGTTACGATAATACCTTACTTCCTTCGTACAGCCTTTCGCCGCATCCAGAAAACTCAGCACCACTTCCTTTGTGATGTCTTCGCCCTGCGCCGCCGCAGCCTGCTGCGTACCGCCGCCTCCGAAGCCCGAAAAAATATCGTTGAATATATCGCTGAATCCGCCGAAGCCCGAAAATCCGCCGCTTCCGCCGCCAAAGCCCGAAAATCCGCCGCTTCCGCCGCGCATGCCCGGATGATCCAGTTCGTAATCATACGCCGCTCGCTTCTGCGGATCTGACAGCACCTCGTTCGCTTCGTTGACTTCCTTGAACTTCGCCGCCGCATTCGCATCGTTCGGATGCAGGTCGGGGTGGTACATCTTGACCAGCTTACGATACGCGGATTTTATGTCCGCCTCCGTCGCTTTCCTGTCTACGCCGAGTATTTCGTAATAATTTTTATCTGCCATTTCGCACCTGCTCCTGTCCTTAAAAACTTATGCTTTGCAGTCATTTTTCGCGTACGTGATATCGTTTTTTTATCAAAACCCGACATCACGCACGCACCGTTTCCGCCCGTATGTGCAGTAATGCCGTGAAAATTCACGGCATTATCGCTCTTTCTATCGTTCAGATTTTACGGCTTTCTCCGCCAATTACTGCTGATGGAATTCAGTGTCGTCGCCGTTGCCGTTCGCGCCCGGATTGCCCTGCGCTCCCGCCGTCTGCTGGTAGATCTTCGCAAAGATCTGCTGGCTCTCGTTCGTGAGTTTTTCCGTTGCCGCTTTGATACGGTCGTCATCGTCGGAAGCAAGCTCTTCCTTCGCATTCTTCACAAGCTCTTCCAGCTGCGCTTTGTCTTCCGCCGCAAGTTTGTCGCCCAATTCATTGATCGACTTCTCAACCGTGAAGATCATGCCGTCCAGCTTGTTCTTGTTGTCGACCTTCTCTTTGCGTTTCTTATCTTCTTCCGCGTACTGCTCCGCTTCCTTGACCGCTTTGTCAATATCCGCTTCCGAAAGATTCGTGCTCGACGTGATCGTGATATCCGTGCTCTTCTGCGTGCCGAGATCCTTTGCCGTTACATGCACGATACCGTTCGCATCCACATCGAACGTAACTTCGATCTGCGGA
>USSJ01000284.1 GCA_900557285.1 uncultured Clostridia bacterium
AACCGGAAATCTGCGTAGGAGGAAGCGTTTCGCCTTCCTTCATATACACAGTGCCCATGGATTCACCATTCGGGCCTACCACTTTGTAATTCGCCGACTTGGGCGCCGTATCACCGGAATTCAGTCTCATAATCATTTAACCTCCTGATTGAGATATCATCAGTATGCGCACACAATTTCGGTTTATACATCCTTTAAAGAAAAAATTGCAAAGCCAATAAAACTGCGGCCAGTAAAAACAAATACACGGAAAACCAAAAAAGTTTCTTGCCTTTCACAATTTTCAACATCCACTGTATGGATATAAATCCGAATACTGCGGCACAAATTGTTCCCACCGCCAGACTTTGCCACGAAATTGCCGATACGTATGCGGGATTTTGCAACGATTTCCATAATTCCACGCAAACAGCGCCTGCTATGACGGGAATGCTCAGCAAAAAAGAAAAATCCGCCGCCGTTTCCTTATCCAGCCCGACGGCAATGCCAGCCGACAATGTCGTGCCGCTGCGCGAAAGCCCCGGGATGACCGCTAACGCCTGCGCCGCTCCCACTGCCAATGCACTCTTTGCCGTCAACGGGCGAAAGACTCTCGCTCTTTTTGCTTTCGCGTCGCAAAACAGCAACAGCAATGCCGTTGCCAGAAATCCCGCCCAGAGCCATTTCCCCCCGAAAAACAGCTTGTCAACCATATCTCCGAGAAATACTCCGATCAGCCCGGCAGGAATTGTCCCTAACAGGAGATATAAAATTTTATTTCTGTCGTTTTTCAGAAATTCCCATAATCTGGGTGCATACAAAAAAAGTACCGCCGCCAGCGTTCCCATATGCAGCATGATTCCCAAAAACATATCGGCTCCGCCCGTATCTACCCCCAAGAGCCTTTCCAATAATAACAGATGCCCGCTGGAAGAAACGGGCAAAAACTCCGTCAGTCCCTGTACAATCCCGAGCAATGCGGCTTTCCATACTTCCATTTTTCCCCTCCTGCCTGTACAACCTATTTTATGCGCCGCTCGTCCCGTTTAGAAGCATCCGTTCTCCGATCGTAAAACTAAAATTATTTGCTTTCCTTGATAAATTTTAGTATAATTAAGCAAAGCAGTATGAACTTTATTCTCGCGGAGGATTGGGTGTGATCGAAAAAATATTCGGTAAAAAATCGACCGGAATCGTATATATGATCTGTACGGGATTTCTGCTGATTTCCTTTGCATCCGCCGCCGCGGCTTATTTTCTTTGGAAAAAAGGCTCGTTCCTTACATTGATCGGTTTTGCCATCTTTACCGTATTTGAAATTGTACTGATGAGTCTGTCCGTATTTGTCCAGAAGAAATTCAGGCTCTATATTCCGCCTGCCGTTGAGATCTGTATCTGTCTTTCGTCCGTTCTCTTTTTGATCTCACGCATGTATCCCGCCAGAACCGACCGTATTTCCATGCTCGTACCGCTTTTCACCGGTTTTACCGTCGCCATGACCGTTTTCTGCATTCTGCACTCCCTTGCCGATTCCGAAAAAAAGCCTTTTCGCAAACTTTCCTCTGCCCGCATCACAATTTTTACGTTTCTGTTTTCTTTCTTGCTCATTCTGCTTTTTAATATCGGATTATATGCAATAGCCGTCATAGCCCGTCAAATGCCCTCGCAAGGTATCCGCTTTTTTCTTTCCTATTCCGCTTCCCATCTGGGCGGGATCCTGACCTTTTGCGTGATCGGCGCCCTGTCGCTCCATTCGTCTCACCCGGAAAAATTTCGCTTTCAGAGCTTTCAGAACGTCTCTTCCGCGCAACGCTCGGCTCTTGAAAATAATAATAAAACGCAATATGCCGTTATCCGAAACATCTCCCGCGATGATACCGATTACAAAAAGCTGCTGCGCGGCGTGAAAGCCAAATTTTTATTCGGAAGAATTATTTATCTGGTGCTTTATGCAGGTTATCTCGTCTACGCGAGTATTTCCTTTGCCAGATGGGGCACGCTCGGCATTTTCGTCATTCTTTCGTTTGCCGCCGGCTTTGTTCTCATTTCGATGGTCTATACGTATGAATATCATCTTTTCCGAAGCGGTTCACCCAATCAACGTTTGCGCAAATTAAAAATTGCAAAAACCATCGTGCGCGTCTATACACTGCTTCTGCTTTTAACCGTCTCATTCCTTTCCGATTATAAAATGAACGAGTTCTCCATCCTTTTTTCCAACATTATGGCTCTCGTCAATCTGGGATCTTTATTTTATAATCTTTTCGGAAAGCCAAAAAATTACCCCGCCGCACGGGAAACGCCGCCCGAAACGCAAAAGCAAATTCTTCGGCGCCCTGCCGCCGCCCCGCAAAGAGACGCCGATTTATCTTGGAAAGCCGACTGCGACCGC
>USSJ01000285.1 GCA_900557285.1 uncultured Clostridia bacterium
ATGCGCATATGTAAGAAGAAAGACAAAAAAGAAGTTTATATATCATAAAAACGGAGGGAAAAGGTTTGTCAGATCATTATAACGCGCAGGATATACAGGTGCTCGAAGGACTGGACGCGGTTCGTCTGCGTCCGGGCATGTATATAGGTTCGACGGGCGTTAAAGGCCTGCATCATATCCTGTGGGAGATCGTCGATAATGCGATCGACGAGGCGTCCAACGGATATGCAAACCGGATCGAAGTCAAATTATACAAAGACGGGAGCGCGTCTGTGGAGGACAACGGGCGCGGTATTCCGACCGATATCCATCCCAAAACAGGGGTTTCGGGCGTGGAGGTCGTGTTTACGCAGTTGCACGCAGGCGGTAAATTTGACGAACATAACTATTCGTTTTCGGGCGGATTGCACGGCGTAGGCGCTTCGGTCACGAATGCGCTGTCCGAATGGCTGCGCGTCGAGGTATATCGCGGTACCGTTTACACCATATCATTCCATTCTTACTATGACGAAAAGAAAGAGAAATACATGTCCGGCGTACCGGATGAGCATCTGAAAGATACGAAAGTCAAAACGGACAAGACGGGGACAAAAGTCTGGTTCAAGCCGGATGCCAATGTGTTCGATACGGTGAATTTCAATTTTGAAACGGTATCCAAGCGCCTCAAAGAGCTCGCTTTCCTGAATAAAGGGCTGGAAATCAATCTCGTGGACGAGCGCGTCCCCGAAGATAAAAAGCCGATCACGGTCAATTATAAGTACGACGGCGGTCTGCACGATTTTGCCATTTACCTCAATGAAGGCAAGACTGCGTTGTATGAAAATCCGATCGGTTATAAGACGGAAAAAGACGGGATCCTCATCGAGTTTGCCATTCAGCATACGGGCGAATTTACGGAGAGCCTGTTCTCGTTTGTAAATAATATACCGACTCCCGAGGGCGGGTTCCATGAAACGGGATTCCGCACGGGGCTGACGAAATGCCTCAACGACATCGCAAGGGCAATGGGGGCGCTCAAAGAGAAAGATCAGAATTTGCTGGGCGAAGATTTCCGCGAAGGATTGACGGCGATCTTGTCCATCAAGATGAAAAACGTCCAGTTCGAGGGACAGACCAAGACAAAACTCGGGAAGCGCGCCTGCCGGTGGAAACCGCGACGATCGAAGGAATGAACGCGCTGTACGCAAAGCCGGAAAACAAGCCTGTGTTCGATGAGATCATCAAAAAAGCGCAGAATGCGGCGCGCGTGCGGATCGCGGCGCGTCAGGCAAAAGAAGTGGCGCGCGCGAAAAACTCGATCGACAATCTTACCCTTGTCGGAAAGCTGGCGGCATGTACCGGGAAAAAGCCCGAACTCAACGAATTATTCATTGTCGAGGGCGATTCGGCAGGCGGTACGGCAAAACAGGCGCGCGTGCGGCAGACGCAGGCGATCCTGCCTTTGCGCGGAAAACCGCTGAACGTAGAGAAAAAACGCATCGAACAGGTGCTGGCGAACGAGGAGATCCGCACGATCATTTCCGCGCTCGGCGCAGGTTACGGCGGCGATTTCTGTATGGACGATCTCAAATACCATAAGGTCATCATTCTGTCCGATGCCGATCAGGACGGTATGCACATCCGCTGTATTCTTTTGACGTTCTTTTTCCGCTATATGCGCGAACTGATCAACAACGGGCATGTTTACATCGGTATGCCGCCGCTGTACAAGGTTTATAAAAAGGACGTCGTGGAATACGCGTACGATGATGCGGAACTGCAGAAAAAGATCGAAATCGTGGGGAAGGGATACCAGATCCAGCGATACAAAGGACTGGGCGAAATGAGTGCAGAACAGCTCTGGGAGACGACGATGGATCCCGCACACCGCAATCTCATCCGTGTGAACATCGAGGATGCGGCTGAGGCGGAACAGATGGTTACGGCTCTGATGGGCGACCGCGTGGAAGCGCGCAAGGAATTTCTGGCACAGAACGCGAACTTTAACAAGATCGATACGTTTATCGATCGCGTGAATATTTAACGGGAGGCAGATATGGCAAGGAAAAAGAATAACGGCAACGATCTCCCGCAGCAACCGCAGGAAGAACCCAAGGGCAATATGTTCCTGACTCCGCTCGAAGAAGTTTTGCCCAATTCCATGCTTCCGTACGCCGAATACGTTATCCTGGACCGTGCATTGCCCCGCGTCGAAGACGGGTTGAAGCCGGTGCAGCGCAGAATTTTGTATACGATGTACGACATGGGGCTCACGCCCGATAAGCCGCATAAGAAAAGTGCGCGTATCGTCGGGGATTGCATGGGTAAATATCATCCGCACGGCGATTCGTCTGTCTACGATGCGATGGTGCGTATGGCGCAGGATTTC
>USSJ01000286.1 GCA_900557285.1 uncultured Clostridia bacterium
ATGCGCCGTCCGCGGACAAGCATAAAATAGCCGCCCGCCGGCGCTTATTTGCGCCGACGGGCGGCTATAAATCCGATTTTTATTCCTCTTTTTCGGCGGCAAGTTCCCTTTTCATTGCCATTCGCGAAAGGTCCTGCCGTTTCGTTTTTGCATCCCCGTCAATCGCCTTCCGCGAGGAATCCGCGCGCTTTCAGCAAGGCCCCGATCTCGTCGAGTATTTCTTCCGAAGCGGCGGATACGGTATGGTAATGATAATTGCCCGTGATATTTTTGAGCGGCGTGGAAACGCCGCTGGCGATCTTCTGCAAAAATTCATCCGCCTTGCGGCGCGAATCGATATTCATCTGCGCACTGATCTTGCCGTAAACTTTGTGCCAGACATACACGTCTTCCACACAGCCGCCCGCATCCACGATCAGATACAGTTCTTCGCGCGTCTGCTCATCCGTGTGGCACGCCTTGAATACCCTCTCGGCACGGGGTTTTCCCGCCACGATGTACCCGCGGTTGGTCGCTATGATCTGCGCCCCTTCCGCACGCAGAAGCGCTATATCCTGCACGATGACCTGCCGCGAAACGCCCAATTCATCGGCAAGCCTTGTAGCGGAAAGGGGCGTTCCGCCCAGCATTTCCGCAATTTTTTTCCGACGCTCCTCCCCTGTCATGCTTCCTCCTTGCCCGCCTTTACAGCGTATGCAGATTTTTTAACGATACGTCCAAAATCGGCGCACTGTGCGTGAGCGCTCCGCTCGAAACAATATCCGCACCGATATCTTTGAGCTTTTCAATATTTTCCGCCGTCACATTCCCGGAAATTTCCACGACCGCTCGGCCCGCGATCAAGGCAACTGCCTGTTTCATCTGTTCGTGCGTCATATTGTCCAGCATAATAATGTCCGCGCCCGCTTCCACGGCATCTTTTACCATGTCCAGCGTTTCCGTTTCCACTTCGATCTTCATCGTAAACGGAGCGTAAGCCTTTGCCTTCGCAATAGCCTGTCTGACTCCGCCCGCCGCGCCGATATGATTGTCCTTGAGCAAAATCGCATCCGACAAATTGTACCGATGATTTCCGCCGCCGCCGATCCTCACCGCATATTTTTCAAAAATGCGCATATTCGGCGTGGTTTTTCGCGTATCGACCAGGCGCAGGGAACTGCCTTCCAGCAATCGTACAACGTTCGCCGTGTATGTCGCAATCCCGCTCATTCTCTGCAGATAATTGAGAGCCGTACGCTCGCCCGTAAGGATCGCCCGCATATCGCCGCGCACCTGCGCCAGCTTCTGCCCCTTTTTAACCTGGTCTCCGTCCTTTGCGAAAAACGTCACTTCCGTCTTGTCGTCCAGAATTGCAAATACGCGCGCAAATACGGGCAATCCCGCGATCACCCCGTCCTGCTTGCACAAAAGATCCGCTTCTCCTTCCGTGCGCTCCCGCAAAATACAAGCCGTCGAAACGTCTTCGTTCGTAACATCTTCCGCCAATGCCGAACGGATCAGTTCATCCGCGCGGATCTTCATCGTAATTTCATCAATCACAGCATTCCTCCCGTTCCGCTTCGTCGCGGATCATCTTCGCATATTTTTCTTTTAACTCTTTATAATTTTCATACTCTGAAAGATCATAGGCTCACCTCGCTGACTTTTCCATCGCGGATAAAAATTTTCCGCTCTGCCTCATCTGCCACTCCATTGTCATGGGTGATCAGTACAATGGTATTTCCATTAGCATGAAGTTCGTGAAACAGCTTCATGATCTCTTCCCCTGTAGAAGAATCCAGATTTCCAGTGGGCTCATCTGCCAGGAACAGAGAGGGCCTGGTCACAAGTGCTCTTGCAATAGCCACCCTCTGCTGCTGTCCTCCTGACATTTCATTTGGTCTGTGATCCATACGTTTCTCAAGCCCTACCATGGTCAGTGACTCTACTGCCAGCTTATGTCTCGTTTTTCTGTCTACCCCTCTGTAAACCAGCGGTAGTTCCACATTTTCAATTGCAGTCAGATTTGAGATCAGATTAAATCCCTGAAAAATAAATCCGATCTCCCGGTTTCTGACTTCTGAGAGTTCATTGTCTTCCATTGTGGACACATCAGTTCCATTCAGAAAATATTCGCCGGATGTAGGCACATCCAGACAACCCAGCATATTCATAAATGTAGACTTTCCTGAACCTGACTGTCCGATAATAGCAACAAACTCACCCTTATTAATTTCCAGATTAATATGATCCAGCGCCCGTACTTCATTCTCGCCGGGATTATATATTTTACACAAATCTTTTACTCTGATCAGCGCTTCCTCCATCTTTCCCTCCCGTCTATTAAATATCCTGCTCCAATCCAGATCTTACAGAATCG
>USSJ01000287.1 GCA_900557285.1 uncultured Clostridia bacterium
AAAAACATCTGTCTCAACGGCAAGTCTGTCTATGATATGATCCAGGAAAGTAATTACGAATATTCGCAGTGGCCGAACGTTGCCGTCGTACATTCCGCGCAGGGCGGAACGGGCAACAATACCCTTCGCTTGGTCATCGGCGGTGAGTATACTGAAGACGGACAGATCAAGCCTCGTCCTTTCCAGATCACCGATCTTAACCAAAACTTTGTGATTACGGTCAAAGCCGGCCTGCGTACGCCGCTTGGGCAGGAAGTCAAAGAGGATATCAGCTTCATCTACGATCCTGCCAGCGGAAAATGGTATGAGGGCAGCACCGTGGACGTGATCCCGCAGACGGTAACGGTCACCTTTATGGATGGAGAAAACGTGCTCAGCACGCAGGAATGCCTGAAAGGCGAAACAGTCGTGGCGGGCATAGCTCGTAAAGAAGGATATACTTTTGAAGGCTGGTACACGGACGCCGAATTTAAGACTGCGTGGGACGATACCGCGCCCGTCAACGAAAACATCGTCGTTTATGCGAAATTCGTTGCCAATCAGGGGGAAGATAAGGGCGATACGACGGAAAAAGGCGGTTGCAGCGGCGTTGCGAATGGCAGCGCGGTTATGGCGGCGGTCGCTCTCGTAGCAGTTGCGGGCGTACTGACGAAACGCCGCAGCGTAGTGAAATAGGAGTAAAACTGATATGAAAAAGATTGTATCCCTTCTGTGTGCGGCAATGCTGGGTGCATGCGCTTTTCTGGGCGCATGCGCCCCGGAAGGGTCCGAAAAGCAGGAAGGGGTTCTCAATGATTATGATTTCGACCAAAACATAAAAGAGGAGGCTGATTTTATCCATTTTTCCAGCACGCAGGCAGATTTTGATGATTTTATCAACGATTATTTGCACAGACATTTGCGCTATGACGAAGAGCGGATCGGCGACCTTGCGCTCGGCGATTCGGTCATGTTCAACAAAGAGTGGGAATCGCTTGCTCTGATGTGGTTTGATTCGACCACTTCTTCTGGCAAGATCACGGACGACAGACATGAGAAGATAAAGAACTGGATTTCGAATGTCAATATCGATAAGTTCGGATACGTTTGGGCGATTACGGGCGGCGGTCTGGACGGAACCACGTCTGCCGCGGGTGCATTTTTCCAACAGGGCTGGCCATTCCCTGCCTATAACACCAACAATAACGGCGGGAAGGGTTACGAATTTAATCGCAATGAGCAGGGGTGGACGACCAACGCCGATACGGCAAAGGTGGATGGCGGGTTGTGGCAAACAACGTATCAAGGCACGGGTGAGCTGACTTTTACCTCGCCCGAATCCATGATTTTGACCACGCTCAAATCTCCTTTCCTGGAACTGGACGTGCGCATTTCGGATAAGAGCGCTTTCGGAAAAGATTCCAGCGTTGGCGACATCATTGTCCGCTGGCGGACGAAAGAGGATGATGCCGCCGGTACGGAAGGCTATCCTCATTCGGTCAAACAGAGCGAGTTTGCGACCATTCCCGCAGAAAATATCGGCGCGTCCTTTGCGCAGCATCTGTATTTCCCGATGTATCTTCATGAAAATTGGGGTTGGGACAACGACAATGACATTACGGGCGTACAGATCGCCATCGTCCCCAAGGCAGGGGAAAGTATGAACATCAGCGCGGACGTCAACTATGTACGTTTCAATTACGATACGCGTCAGTCCAACAATGCGGTCTTGCTTCTGACGGCTGCAAAGAATTATCAGGAATTCACCGGCGATTTGAATACGCTGGAACAGAATCTGACCCGTTATCGCCAAGCGATGCAGTTTATGCTCGGGACGCTGGGAGGAAAAGAGAATAAACTGATCGACGTAAGCTACTTTGCCGGTCATGACGGCGTTGTGCTCGATGAGCGTGGCAGGGCAACAAACGGCCACGGAATCGGAAACGGATATTGGGATCTGCTGGGCTTCCCAGGTATAGATTTTTATTCCAACGTCTACTATTACAAAGCACTCAAAGCGATGGCGTATCTTGAAAGCATTGCCGAGCAAAACGGCATCGATGTGGGAGATGCGATCGTATATACGGGCGCAAACGACGGCACGACGGAAACATATTCCGAAACCAGCGAAACGCTGAATGCCCTCGCGGAAGAGACGAGAAAAGCGATCCAGGAATATTTCTGGAACGAAGAGACCGGGCGTTTCCATATGGGGTACAATCTGGACGATCCCAATCACGAAAATCCCGTCGACTACGGATACGTCATTTTCAATCAGGAAGCTATTGTAGCGGGTATTCCCACGCCGGAACAGGAACAGTCCATCATGTCCTGGATCGACGGAACGCGCATCGTTTCGGGCGA
>USSJ01000288.1 GCA_900557285.1 uncultured Clostridia bacterium
AAAGACAGAATTTTCTGACAGAAGCAGATCCGCGTAAAGGAGCGCGGATCTGCTTCTGTTATAAGTAAAAATTCCGGGATAAATAATGAAAGAAAAAAACTTTATCAGGTAAGAAAAAAGCACCGCAAAAACCGCGATGCTTTTAAAGATCAGATTTTTTCTCTTTTTAATTCAGCTACTGCATTTTTGAGGAAGTATTCGGCAGTGGAGTCATGGCTGACGATTTGCAGAGCTTCGTCGAACGTGCACCAACGGGTTTCACTGATCTCGTCGGTATTGATTTTAAGTTCGCCGTCGGAAACGACGACTATAAACCCGAGCATAAGGACGTTTCTGGGCTCATGGTAGCGGGAAGACATATAGCGGTATTTGACGGCATTAAGTCCCGTTTCCTCTTTCATTTCACGGACAATCGCTTTTTCTGCAGACTCGCCTTTTTTAACGTAGCCGGCAAAAAGCAGGAAATCCCCGTTGTTGTGCTTCGCGATGAGAATGCGGTCTTGCGCCTTGTTGACGGCTACCATGCTGACCGCAGTTTTAAATACGGGAAATTTAAATTCTCCGCACGCATTGCAGTAGGGGACGAGCCCTTCGTTGTCGCAGAATTTTAAAGATAATTTTTCACCGCAGTCCTGACAAAACATAATAAAAAATCCCCTCCTTGATTGTTTTTTTTAAGAATAACCCTTTTTTAAGGAATTGTCAATAATGTAATGAACATTTTTTTCGGATTTTTTCGAAATTTTACAATTTTTTTGCATCCGCATTAAAAAATCGATAAGAAAATCAGGAAAAATTAAAAATCGGCTTAAAAATTGACAAACCAAGAAAAGTATGATACAATCAATAAAAACATAAAACCGTATAAATAGGTGCGGACGGGCAGGTAATTTTTATGGAAATTAAGGTAACTCCGGAAGAAGTAAAACGAGTGAAAGCGCTTGGTTTTTTGCAGGACAAGCGTTACGGCGATGTGTTTAACGGTAGGGTGATCACCAAAAACGGAAAAATCACGGCAGAGCAGCATAAGGCGATCGCGGAGGCGAGCGAAAAATTCGGTTCGGGCGAAATTGCGATGACGGTACGGCTGACTTTGGAGATTCAGGGTGTAAAATATGAAAATATTGAGCCGCTGCGCGCTTTTCTGGCACAGTATGGGCTGACAACGGGCGGAACGGGAAAGAAAGTCCGTCCGGTAGTATCCTGTAAAGGGACGACCTGCCAATACGGTTTGATCGATACATATGCATTGAGTGAAAAGATTCATGAGAAGTTTTATGAAGGAATGCGCGATCTTGTATTGCCGCATAAATTCAAAATTGCAGTCGGGGGATGTCCGAACAACTGTGTCAAACCGGATCTGAACGATGTCGGGGTGATCGGTCAGCGTATTCCCACCGTGTATCTGGATAAGTGCCGCGGTTGCAAAAAATGCCAGGTGGAACTTGCCTGTCCGATCAAAACGGCAAAGGTAGTCGACGGTAAAATCAATATTGATCCGCAGACGTGCAATCATTGCGGGCGCTGTAAAAACCGCTGTCCGTTCAAAGCGGTGACGGATTATCAGGACGGTTATAAGATTTACCTGGGCGGCAGATGGGGCAAAAAGGTAGCGCAGGGCAGAGAGATGTCGAAGATATTTACGACGGAAGAAGAAGTCATGCAGATCATAGAACGTGCGATTTATTTGTTCCGGGACGAAGGTATTGACGGCGAACGTTTCTCAGACACGGTAGCGCGTTTGGGGTTTGAAAACGTAGAGAGTAAGTTGCTGGGCTGACAGTTCACATGATTTGGCGGAGATGAGATCTCCGCCTTTGTGTTGTTGAGGGCGAATGACGAGCGGTTACCGGGCAGGAGAGGAGATCTGAATATGAAATGTCTTTCGCTGGATTATAAAAGTACAGGGGTTGCTGTGCGCCGCAAATTTGCGATGACGAATCGGTTGCGGGATCAGCTTTACGGAGAATTCCGTTCAGCGGGCGGATGTGTCGCGATCGTTACGTGCGGCAGATCGGAATTTTATTTCACTTGCCCTCGTGAGCAGGCGGAGTCGATTTTGCAGAAGGTTTTCGGGGAATCGGCGGCAATATTCCGTTTTTACGGCGAGGATGCGGCAGTGCGGCATTTATTTGAATTGGCGGCGGGACTTTGTTCGATGCTGGTCGGGGAAGATGAAATTCTGGGCCAGGTACGGGACGGGTATGAAACAGCGCGCAAAAACGGGATGACGGAGCGCTGGGACGCGGTTTTTCAGGCGGCGCTGGCATGCGGAAAAAAAGTAAGAAGCGATACGGGCATTTCTTCACAAGCCTGTTCGTTGGCGACGCTTGCGGCGAATGC
>USSJ01000289.1 GCA_900557285.1 uncultured Clostridia bacterium
GATCATTTCTCCTGCGGCTTAAACCGCTGTCTTTTTCCTGAGTGACTTTTTTTCTTTAAAACGCTTCCCCGTCTTTCGGAACAGCTGCGCCAGATCGTCCGCCGATCCGCCTTCCAGATTGCTTTTCGGAACGATCAGTGCCTGCGTTTTTCCGATGTATACATAAAACAAATCTTTTCGCTCGTAGATCCCGGCGATCTGTTCGTACGGGATCTCATATTCTTCTTCACGATCCCCCGCTTTCAACGTCAAAGTCACAGAACTTTCATCAAAACAAAAAAATTGCTGCGTCTTTAAAAAATTCGCATTGGCGCGCACCCGCTTTTCCGCTTTTGATTTCTGCAGAGCCTGCATCGCAAAGGGCATGATCACCGCTACCGCAAACAAGGCTCCGGCTCCGGCAAACAGGAGGTTGTTGCCGCTCAGACCGCCGAACACGCAAAGCACGACCCCGATCCCTAAAAACAGGATCGGATACGCGAATGCCTGCGCTCCGCGCGCCACGAACAGGTGGAACACGCAGAAACGCTTGTATTCTTCAAGATCGTTCTTATAATGGCACCGTATCATATCAGGACAACGACTCAAATTGCGCCAACGTCTCGCGGAATTCTTTCATCGCCGCGTCAAACGCATCGCGTTTTGTCAGATCTACCCCCGCCAGCTTCAGAAGTTCGACAGGACTGTCGCTTCCGCCGGATGAAAGGAATTTTTTGTAATCACGGACAGCCTTCTCTCCCTCTTTCAGAATACGGCTGACGATCGAAATGGCGCTGATGATCCCCGTCGCATACTTGTAAACGTAGAAAGAAGTATAAAAATGAGGAATCCTCGACCATTCATAGGAAATTTCCTTGTCATGCACGATCGCGTCGCCATAATACTGACGGTTGAGATCCAGATAAATTTTATTGCAGTATTCCGCCGTCAAGGGAGTCCCTTTCTCCGCGGCATCGTGTGCAAGGTATTCAAATTCGGCAAACATTGTCTGCCTGTGCAATGTCGTACGAACGGTATCCAGAAAATAATTGAGCAGGTACTTCTTCATTTTCAGATCGCTCGTCTGCCCGAGAATATATTTCAACAGCAAAACTTCGTTGACCGTGCTGGCTACTTCCGCCACAAAAATCCTGTAGTCCGCTTTCGCATACGGCTGATTTTCATTTGAATAATACGTATGGAGCGAATGTCCCATTTCATGGGCGATCGTAAAGACATCGTGCGTCGTCTTCTGATAGTTCAAAAGCACATACGGGTGCAGTCCGTACATACCCGTACTGTACGCCCCGCTTCTCTTTCCGGCCGTCTCACAGACATCCACCCAGCCTTCCGCAAAGCCCTTTTTCAGCAAAGAACAATATTCCTCTCCCAAAGGAGCCAGCCCTTTCACCACAAGGTCGTACGCTTCTTCATAGGAAAGTTTAAGATCCGCATCTTCCACCAAAGGCGCATATATATCATACATATGCTGTTCCTTGAGCCCGAGTATCTTTTTCCGCAAAGCGATATAGTCGTGCATATCCTTCAGATTCTCATGCACCGAAGATATCAGATTTTCATAGACGACAGCCGCTACGTCCTCTCCGTCCAATGCCTGTTCCAAACAGGAATTATACCCGCGCGCTCTGCACAAAAATACGTCTTTCAAAACGTTCCCGTAGTACGTCGCCGCGATCGTATTTGTCAAACCGATATAAGCAGAATAATATGTTTCGAATGCCTTTTTGCGAAGTTCGCGGTCAGTCCCGTGCAGCAAAACGCCGTACACGCCGTGCGTCAGCTTGATTTTTTCACCGTTTTTATCTTCCACTTCCCCAAGCTTGATATCCGCATTGTCGATCATGGAAAAAACATTCCGGAACTGCGCGTACATTTCACCGCCGGATGCCAGCAGTTTTTCCTCGGCTGCCGAAAGTATGTGCTTTTTGCTGCGGATCAATTGGCGCAGAAAATAGTCATAATCTTTGAGCCGTTCGTCTTTACAAAAACTTTCCAGCGTTTCATCGCTCAGCGACGTCAGCTCCGGCTCCACAAAAGACGTTGCGGAAGAAAATTTTACATACAGCGACATCGCGCGCGCCTGCATCGACGTGTATTTCGCAGCTCTCGAGTCCTCATCGTGACGCATATGCGCATACAAGTGCAGCCGCTCGATCTTTTTGCCCGTTTCTTCCGAACATCTGCAATATTCGGCAAATTTCTCCGCCGTGGTCAATTGCCCTTCGAATCTGCTAAAATCAAGCATCTTCTCCGCTTGCGAATAGCATTCTTCCCATGCTTCATCCGAAGGAAAAATGTCTTCCGTTTTCCATTTATATTTGTTTTCGACTTCCTTTCTTT
>USSJ01000290.1 GCA_900557285.1 uncultured Clostridia bacterium
AAAGAAAAAGCAAGCCGTTCAAGCGCATATCGCTGTGGATAACCGCACTTTTTTTTGTGGATGAAATTGTCAGTAAAAAGTGGATGAGTGGATAAGTGCGCAGAAAATTTTCCCGCCTGTGGCGGAAAAAGGGCGCTTATGCACGGCGAAAAGGACAAGTTGTCAAGAAAATCACAGGAGTTATCCACAAAAATCCACAAACGCACAGCGCTTGTTGACAAGAAAAAACCGTGTCGGATTCCCGGGAAAAATGGAATTTGCGCGGGAAAAGGAAAAAAATGAAAATAAATATGAAAAAACGTTTGCAAAGAACAAAATGTATGTTATAATAGAGGCATGCAGGATTACACGAAGCTGATACGGGAAGGCGAAACGGGCGAAAAGTTCAAGGCATTTTACCGCCTGCTCACGGAATACAATGAAAAGGTGAACCTGACGCGGATCACGGACGAAGAGGAATGCAGGGTCAAGCATTTTCTCGATTCCCTGGCGGGGGAAAAATATTTTCCGCAGGGAGAGACGTGCGCGGAAGTGGGATCGGGGGGCGGATTTCCGTCCGTACCGCTCATGATCGTACGGCCGGATCTGAAGTTCACGCTGATTGAGTCGGTGGCGAAAAAATGCGCCTTTCTGGGAAAGGCAGTTTCGGAACTGGAACTGAATGCGAAGGTAGTCTGCATGCGCGCGGAAGATGCGGCGCGGGAGAAAACGATGCGGGAAGCGTTCGGGGTCTGCTGTGCGCGCGCGGTGGCGCGGCTGAACACATTGAGCGAATACTGTATCCCGTTGGTAAAGACGGGGGGACGGTTCATCGCGTATAAAGGAAGCGCGGCAAAGGAAGAGATCGCGGAAGCGCAGCACGCGCTGGAAGTTCTGGGCGCGAGGGAGATCGCGTCGGAAAAATTTCTGCTCAGCGAAGAGGCGGGCGAACGGACGCTGTTCGTGGCGGAAAAAGTAAAGCCGACCCCAGCGGCATATCCGCGGGGACGGGGAAAGGAACGCAGCAGACCGCTGTGACCTGAAAGCAAACGAATCGGAGGAAAAGAAAGAAATGAGTGCATGGTTCGCGTCTTTGAGCGGACTGGAAATTGCGTATTTTATCATTGCGTGTATCGGTACGCTGGCGCTCCTGATCCAGATCGTCATGATGATCATCGGCGCGGGAAGCGATGCGGACATGGATATGGACACCGATACCGACGGTGACGGAGCGCTGGATTCGCATACGGATACGGGCGTATCGCTGTTCACGCTGAAAGGGCTGACCGCCTTCTTTGCGATCGGCGGCTGGACGGGCATGCTGATGCTCTCCTACAACATAAACGTAGGGATCAGCGTGGCGGTATCCGTCGTGGCGGGTCTTGCGGCGTATTTCGTGGTCTGGGGGCTGATCCGCCTGGTACTGCGCCTGCAGGAAGACGGCACGGCCGATTACAGTACGGCGATCGGAAAAGAAGCGACGGTGTATGTGAGCATTCCCGCAAACCGCGGCGGGCGCGGGAAAGTTACGCTCATATTGCAGGGACGCTTTACCGAAGCGGATGCGGTGACGGACGAAGATGAAAAGATCCCCGTCGATACGGCGGTGGAGATCGCGGGCATGGCGGGCGACGCCTATCTCGTGAAAAAAGTTCAGAAAAAAACGGAATAAGAGAGAATAAAAAAGGAGAACGGAAAACATGCAACCCTGGATCATAGTTCTGATCATCGTGGCGGTACTTGTATTGTTCATGATCTTTCTGATGGTGCTGACGCGCTATAAAAAGTGTCCGCCGAACAAGATCATGGTCATTTACGGTAAAGTGGGGGCGGACAAAGCGGGGAATTCCCGCAGTGCGAAGTGTATCCACGGCGGTGCGGCGTTCATCTGGCCGCTGGTGCAGTCGTTTACCTATCTGGATCTGACGCCGCTTTCCATTTCGGTGGACTTAAAGAGCGCGCTGTCGCGGCAGAATATCCGTATCGACGTGCCGTCCATTTTTACGGTCGGTATCTCGACGGAACCGACGGTCATGGAAAATGCGGCGGAACGCCTGCATAATCTGAAGATGGCGGAGATACAGGAACTGGCGAAAGACATTATATTCGGGCAGCTGCGTCTGGTCATTGCGACGATGAACATCGAAGAGATCAATACCGACCGCGACAAATTCCTGGAAGCGATTTCAAGGAACGTGGAAGGGGAACTCAAAAAGATCGGTTTGCGGCTGATCAACGTGAACGTGACGGATATTTCGGACGAATCGGGCTACATCATCGCGCTCGGAAAGGAAGCGGCGGCGAAGGCGATCAACGATGCGAAGATCTCGGTGGCGGAAGCGAACAAGATCGGATCGATC
>USSJ01000291.1 GCA_900557285.1 uncultured Clostridia bacterium
TGTGCGCGTGGAGGTGGAATACTGATGAAATTGAAATTTGCGATCCTCGGGTTCGGAAGCCGCGGGCAGATGTTTGCGGATTTTATCCGTGAAGACGAAAATGCGGAGCTGGTCGCCGTGGCGGACACGGCGCAGGTATGCCGCCTTGCGGCGCGTGAAAAATTCGGTGTGCCGCAGGAAATGATTTTTGACAGCGCGGAAAAATTTTTTGCGAAGGGAAAGATCGCGGACGCGCTCTTCGTTTGCACACAGGATAAGGATCACCGTGAACATGCGGTACTTGCCATGCGTGCGGGATACGATATCTGTCTGGAAAAACCTGCTGCGGCTACCTGGGCGGATTGTTTGGAAATTTATAATGAACAACAAAGAACGGGCAAAAAAGTAATGATATGCCATGTTCTGCGTTACAGTCATTTTTATCAGGCAATCAAAAAGCTGTTAAAGGACGGGGCGATAGGGCAGATCGTCAATATAGGACAGACGGAAAACGTTGCATATTGGCACGCCGCACATTCCTATGTGCGCGGAGCATGGCGCAATACGGCGCAAAGCAGTCCCATGATTCTGGCAAAGTGCTGTCACGATCTGGATATCTTGTTCTGGCTGATCGGCAAGCCTTGCCGTGCGGTCACGTCGTTCGGCTCTTTAAATTGGTTTCGGGCGGAAAATGCTCCCGAGGGAAGCGCGGCATATTGCGTGGATTGTGAAAAGAGTACGCGCGAAAGTTGTCCTTTCGATGCTTATAAAATATACAAAGATATTTATAAGACAAACAATCCCATTCTGGGCAACAACAGCGCGGTACGGGGAAAGGCAAGCGATGATGTGGACGAGATTCTTGCGTCCAGAGAAAATATTTTCAGCCGTTGCGTATACCGATGTGACAATGATGTGGTCGATCATCAGGAAGTGAGTATGCTGTTTGAGGGAAACATTACGGCACGGCTGACCATGACGGATTTTACAAAGGAATGTCACAGAACGATCCATATCTGCGGTACGGCGGGCGAGATCGTAGGGGATATGGAAACGAATAAGATCCGCGTTTTTCCTTTTCTGGGGGAGGAATACACGATCGATCTGACGCAGACCTGCCGTGATTTCAGTGTGCACGGCGGCGGCGACAAATTGCTGTATCGGGATTTCTGCGATTACATTTTGCAAGGCGGAGAATCGGAAACGCGTACCACGTTAAAAGACAGTTTGATGTCGCACTATATGTGCTTCATGGCAGAAAAGAGCCGTCTTTCGGGCGGAGAACCGCAAAATACGCAGTTCTAAGGAGTTTTTATGCGCGATTTTATCTGGGGAGTTGCGACAAGTGCGGGGCAGATCGAAGGCGGATTTGCGGCAGACGGGCGCGGGTTGAGTATCTGGGATGTGTTCAGCCGTATTCCCGGAACCATCCGCGACGGAAGTACGGGAGATGTTGCCTGCAACAGTTATTATGATTGGAAAAAAGATATTGCGCTTTTGAAAGAACTTGGCGTGGATGCGTATCGGTTTTCCGTTTCATGGTCGAGGGTGCTGCCGGAAGGAAAGGGCAAGGTAAACGAGAAGGGGTTGGATTATTACCGAAGACTTACGGATACGTTACTGGAAAATGGAATCATGCCGAGTATCACGCTGTATCATTGGGATCTTCCGTATGAATTGGAGCGGCTGGGCGGGTGGCTGAACCGCGATATTGCCGACTGGTTTGCCGATTATGCCGACCTGATGTTTCGGAACTTGCCCGAAGCGGAAATGTTTGCTACGCACAATGAACCTGTTGCCACCTATGTGGGATATGCGCTGAAAGGCTTTGCACCCGGGTTCGGGTTGGAAAAGTACGGGCGGCAGGCAAATCATAATCTTCTGCTTTCCCACGGGAAGGCTGTGCAGGCGTTCCGTGCGAGCGGAAACAAAGCAAAGATCGGTATTGTGGTGGATATATGGAACCGTGTTCCTGCCGATCCGGAAAATGAAGATGACGTAAACTATGCCGCAGAACAGAACGGATTGGCGCATGGAAGTTATCTTTCTCCCATTTTTTTAAAGAAGTATGAGCCTTACGTCGTGCGGCATCTGGAAAAAGAGAATATCGCTTTGGAAATGCGGGCGGAGGATCTCGATATTATTTCGCAGCCGCTGGATTTTTACGGACTGAATTGTTACAATCGTCTTATTGTCAGCCGCAGGGATGTGGATATCCGCAAGATCGTGTTGCAAAGCGGCGGAAATTTTCTGGAAAACGGGGCGGAATTTTATCCGGATGCGATCTACGAGGCCCTTCGGGTAGCGAAAACGCAATACGGTATCGGAATTCCCGTCTATATTACGGAAAACGGT
>USSJ01000292.1 GCA_900557285.1 uncultured Clostridia bacterium
ACCCGAAACGTCATTCGGAACTGGAAATATGATTTTCCTCGATTCGGCGAACAACCATGGCTGACAATCGCCGCTGTTGCAAAAAATGCAACAACGGCGATTTTTTTAACTAAACCTGCGTGCAGACAAAGACATTTTTTGTCCGCACGCGCGGTGATCAGAAACACATATATAAAAACAAACACGTTCCATGAAACCCGAAACGTTCAGCGCACGTCAAACATCGGTCAAAAGGCTGTCGGACTATGGTCGGACGGCTGTTGTACGGCGATCAAACACCAATGGAAAATCGATCAAACAACGGCATCAGGCAACCATGAAGCGACGGTTTAAAGATCATTGGCTGTTGAACGGCGGTTGAGCGCTGCGGGATTCGTAAATTTACAGAAGATTTTTACCGCGTAATTTCTGGAAAAAGCGCTTTTTTATGCAATTCTCTTGCCTTAGCGATGAATCCATGTTACAATACACGTGGTCATAAAAACATAGAATTGTGAGATAATACATGCAAGATACAACGATATCCGTCTGTTACAGCGGCAACAAACGAGTTTTCCCGGGGCTTTTGCTTTCGGTGCTGTCGCTTGCCAAATACACACAGCGTCCGCTGCATATTTATATCCTTTCCATGGATCTGCACGAGCAAAACGAAAATTATCTGCCGTTCAGCGAAAATCAGATCGATATTCTCAATAACGTTTTACGAAAAAAAAATGCGCAAAGCTGCGCTGAACTTGTCGACGTGGGAGAATTCTTCCGCAAGGAACTTGCCGCAGGGAAAAACGCAAAAAATTATTATACGCCCTACGCACAGCTTCGATTGTACCTGTCCGAACTGGAGCAGATGCCCGATAAACTCATATACCTGGACATCGATACGATGGCGGCTTCGGATATCGGACAGCTGTATGATATCGACATTTCCGGTTATGAATACGCCGCGGCGCTGGATTATATGGGTAAATTCTGGATCTCGCCCGTTTACTGCAACTCGGGCGTATTGCTTTTGAATCTTCCCGAACTGCGCCGCACGAAACTTTTTCCGCGGGTGCGCGAATATGTGGCAAAGCACCGCATGATCATGCCCGACCAGACGGCTTTGCACCGCCTGCACAGAAAAAGAATGATCCTGCCCATGCGGTTCAACGAACAGAGAGACATCAAAAAAGATACCGTCATCAAACATTTCTGCCGCGGAATATTCTGGCTCCCCTTCTTTCATATCTACAACATCAAACAATGGGAACGCGACGCCGTTCACAAACGTCTGAAGATACATTACTACGACGATATTTATGATCAATACGATCAGCTTACAAAATCATACGACCCGGAGAAATAGCCATGCCCGATTCAACGATCCATGTCTGCTATTGCGGAAACAAAAAAATATTTCACGGCCTGCTCCTTTCGGCCCTGTCGCTTGCCATGCGGACAAAACGCCCCCTGCACCTGTATATCCTGTCCATGGATCTGCACGAACAAGATCCCGCATATCTGCCTTTCAGCCAAAACCAGATGGACATCCTTAACGAGGCACTGCGCGAATTCAATACGGAAAGCTGTGCGGAACAGAGAGATCTGCGCGAGCTGTATCTTAAAATGCAAAAGCACAACAAAAACGCCCATAATATGTACACGCCGTATGCCCAACTGCGGCTGTACCTGACGGAACTTGAAAATATTCCCGACAAGATACTGTATCTCGACGTGGATACAATGTGCATGAAAGACGTCGGAGAACTCTACGACATCGATATTTCCGGCTATGAATACGGCGCGGTCATCGACAATATCGGGAGAGTCTGGACAGACAAACATTACTGCAATTCAGGCGTTCTGCTCCTGAATCTGCCCAAGATCCGCGAAACACACCTTTTCGAACGCGTGCGGCAGCGCATCTGCGAAAAATGGATGTGGATGCCCGATCAGTCCGCCCTGCATGAACTTGGCTCTGAACGGCTGTATCTGCCACGGAAATTCAACGAACAGAGTCGCAAACTGCGCGACGATACCGTCATCAAGCATTTCTGCAAGGGCATCAAAGTTTATCTGATCCTTCGCCTTTCCTACAACGTCAAACAGTGGGAACGCAAAAAAGTCCATAAAAAGCTCAAATATTTCTGCTTTGACGATATCTACGCAAAGTACGATGAGATCGCGCAAAAACACAATATCGGACAGTAAATTACCCGTCGGCTGATTGCAACCGACGGGTTTGTATTCCGAACAAACGACTTTCCTTTCGCTTGCGAAAAGCCTGCTTGCTTTTTGCCTTGCCGAATTTCCGTTTGCCTTTAAAAAGCACAGAGGGGAGCGGCTGCAATGTT
>USSJ01000293.1 GCA_900557285.1 uncultured Clostridia bacterium
TTTAAAATTGTTGCTACTGATATTTTTTAAAAATTTTTTTTAATTTACTTTAAACAGATTGACAAACTTCTATGTATTGCATATAATATATAGAAAAATATCTATATAAAAACTATAGGCACGGTGAAACAATGAATACGGAAGAATACGTTCAGATTCTGAAAGCGCTCGGCGACGACATCCGGTTTCAGATCTTCGAAATGCTTCGTCAAGGGAGCCTTTGCGCCTGCAAGATTCAGGAAAAATTCGATATTACACAGCCCACTTTGTCGCATCACATGAAAATTCTTTGCGACAGCGGCATCGTACTCGCCGAACGCAACGGAAAATGGGTATACTATTCTTTGAATTGCGTAAAACTAAACCAACTGATCGCCTTTTTAGGCTGTACAAAATGCAATATGCATGATTAATGCATATTTATTTGGATTTCATATAGATAATTATCAATGTATGGAGATGAAAAATGGAAGAACAGGAAAACATGGCAACCAATAAAAACGAGTTGCAGGAGCAAGAAACAAAAAATCTTTCTCAGAATCGCCGCAAAAAAATATGGATACTTTTGGGTATTATTGCGGCGATCGGGGCGGCGGTCGGGATCGCCGCCATTGCGGACGGCGTAAACGGGATCAAAGCGCTGGGGAATTTTATCACCGACCAGATCCTCGGGATGAAATGGCTGAACGCCCTTCTGGGCATGGCTTTTACCGCAATGTTCGGGGCTGAATTTATGGCAACGCATTGGGGCGGCGCGGTTCAGTTTTTTGTGTATGACACGATCAAAATCATTATTTTGCTGTGTCTGCTGATTTTTTTGATTTCCTATGTGCAGAGTTATTTTCCGCCCGAGCGGACAAAACAACTGCTCGGCAAATACAAAGGGATCTGGGCAAACGCCATGGGAGCACTGCTCGGAACGGTAACCCCTTTTTGCAGCTGCTCCTCTATCCCGATCTTTATGGGCTTTACGAGAGCGGGACTTTCCAGCGGCGTAACGTTCAGTTTTTTAATTTCAAGTCCTTTGGTGGATCTGGGAGCGTTTATCCTTCTTGCGAGCGTATTCGGATTTCCGATCGCGATCACCTATGTTCTTGTCGGACTCGTACTCGCCGTGGCCGGCGGCACGATCATCGAAAAGACAGGCGTCGGAAAAAATGTACAGGATTTCATTTTGCAGGGAACGCTGGCTGAAGCCGAAGGCGTGGAACTGACGAGAAAAGACCGCTTGATTTATGCCAAAGATCAGATGTTGTCCACACTCAAAAAGGTATGGATCTATATCCTGATCGGCGTCGGGATCGGCGCGGCGATCCACAATTTCATTCCGACGGAATGGATCCAGATGGTGCTCGGGCAGGATAAATGGTACAGCGTGCTGATCGCGAGCGTCGTCGGCGTTCCGATGTATGCGGATATTTTCGGAACGATCCCCGTTGCGGAAGCACTGTTTTTCAAAGGCGTAGGCGTCGGAACGATCCTTTCGTTTATGATGAGCGTAACCGCCCTTTCTCTCCCTTCGATGATCATGCTTTCCAAAGCAGTAAAGCCGAAACTGCTGTTTTGGTTCATCGTCATCGTCGTCGCGGGTATCATCGTCATCGGTTACATCTTTAACGCCCTGAATTTCTTATTCGTTTAAAAACAAAAATCGGAGGTAAATATATGAAAATCATTACATTGGGAAATTGTTGCAAAAAATCCAAACAGAATCATGAAAATGCCGTCATTGCGGCAAAAAATTGCGGTGTGGAAGAACCCGTCAACGTTTCAGACATGAACGAGATCCTGCGTTACGGCGTTATGATGACGCCCGCCCTCGTCATTGACGAAAAAGTCGTTTCAACGGGAAGGATGCTTTCCGTCGAACAAATCGAAAAACTTATCAAAGAACGTATGTGAAAGGATAAGTTCGGTTATGAAGGAACAAAAAAACAACCGCCGTTCCGCGCGCGGCGACGGCAAGCCGAAAGTCGCTTTCGTTTGCGTTCACAATTCCTGCCGCAGTCAGATCGCAGAATGTCTCGGGAAACTGCTTGCAAAAGATGTCTTCGACAGCTTTTCCGCAGGAACGGAAGTTCGGGAGATCAATCCGGATGCCGTAAGACTGATGAAGCAACTCTACGGCGCAGACATGACGAAAACGCAATACAGCAAATTGCTTTCCGCGATCCCCGCCCCCGACATCGTCATTTTGATGGGATGCAACGTGCAATGTCCGCACCTTCCGTCGCGGTACACGGAAAATTGGGATCTCGAAGATCCCACGGGAAAATCCGATGAGGAATTTTTAGCTACCATCCGCAAAATCGAA
>USSJ01000294.1 GCA_900557285.1 uncultured Clostridia bacterium
GGACATATCCGTGGAAAGGAGCATTTTTTTTGCCTGGGAAAGGCGTTCGTTGATCAGGTATTCGTGCGGCGTGGTTCCGACGATCTTGCTGAACAGTTTATGGAAGTAAATGGGGCTGAGGTACACAAAATTAGCAATGTCTTTGAGTTCTATATCGTTCATGTAATTTTCGGCAATAAATTTCTTGGCTTCCACAATGGGTTTGAGATTGGTATTCAGGTTGAAATCCCGTTGTTTGCGGAACATTTCCTGGTCGGCGGAAATATTGTAAACGAGTTCGTAGATATGGCTTACCAGGCGCAGTGCGGAGTGTTTGTTGTCCGTGGCGGGATCGGTGTGCTTGATCAGGGAGAAAAACTTATTCTGGTAGTTCTTGTAATTGTAAATGATGATTTTGGAAGCGGCCTGATCGAGGATGTCTTTCAGTTCACCGTCGGGAAGGTTCAGGTACAGGAAGTAGCAGGAAAAGGGCGTTTCCGAACACCTTGTCTGTCCGGGTTTGAGAATGAACAGGGAATTTTTTTCCATGGTGTATTGCTTGCCGTCTATGTAGGTATTTCCGCCTGCGGAGAGGTAAAGTTCGATTTCGTAGCGTTGTATCTTTCGCTGCGGCGTAATTTTGTAATTGCTGTAATCAAACCTGCTCAGCCTTGAATCAAAGTACCCGACATTGATCAATTCAAACGTTGTGTCAAGTATCATTTTTATACTTCCAAAAGATAATATTTTTAAATATCACAGAATAAGAAGCCAAGAAAGCGTCTTGTTTTTCCGACTCATTTATATTATAATAAAAACCGAGGGAAAAGTCAATAATAATGGCTGAAATCACAAAATTGCAATAAATCAAGGGAGAAAAATACATTTGAAAATTACGTTTCTCGGTCAGGCGGGATTGCTTTTTGAAAATAATAATTCTAAAATTATGATCGATCCGTATTTTTCCGATTCCGTGGCGCTTGCCGAGCCTGAGAAGAGGCGGCGGCAGCCGATCGATGAGCGCTTTTTCGGGACGGTTCTGACGGCGATGGTCATCACGCATTGTCATGCGGATCACTTTGACAGGGAGACGCTGCGGCATTTTCTGCGGCGGGAGGGTGCAGTCTGCGTACTCAGTCCCCTTTCCGTTTGGGGGGAAGTCCGCGCTTTCGGGGGGAACCACAATTATATTTTGTTCAACGCGGGGACAAGCGTGAGCATCGGCACCGTCCGTCTGTACGCCGTTCGGGCGGAACATTCCGATCCCGCTGCAATCGGAGTGATCGTTGAGGATTGTGAAGAAGGGCGCTTTTATTACGTCACGGGGGACACCCTTTACAGCGAAACCGTCTTTGCTTCTCTGCCGAACTTTCCTTTCAAGGCGGTTTTTCTGCCTGTCAACGGGCAGGGGAATAATATGAATTTTCAGGATGCGGCGAGATTTTTCAAGAGAACGGGGGCGGAATTCGCGGTGCCTGTACATTTCGGAATGTTGGACGGCACGGATGCTTCTGCCTGGGAAGTGCAAAATAAAATCATTCCGAAAATTTACGAGGAGATCGTACTCAAATGAAAATTACGGATGTACGGACGTTTGTCGTGGATTGTTTCCGCACGAACTGGGTTTTTGTCAAGGTGTACACGGACGAAGGGATCTGCGGCGTGGGAGAAGGGACCCTCGAATACAAGGAAAAGGCGCTTGCAGGCGCGGTGGAACATCTGAAAAGCTATTTGCTGGGCAAGGATCCGCGGCAGATAGAAAAGCATTATCACGACATATACAGGGACGCGTATTGGCGCGGCGGGGCGGTATTGATGAGCGCGCTTTCCGCCGTGGAGATCGCGCTGTGGGATATTTTGGGCAAGTCTTTGGGGGTCCCCGTGTATCAGCTGTTGGGAGGCAAGGTCAACGAGGATTGCCGCATTTACGTGAACGGTTGGTTTGCGGGGGCAAAGGAACCGGAGGAGTTTGCCGAAAAGGCTGCGCAGGCGGTAAAAAAGGGAGTCACAGCCATGAAGTGGGATCCTTTCGGAAAGAGTTACCTGCAAATTTCCAACCGCGATCTGGATAAGGCGATCCGCTGTATCGCCGCGGTACGGGAAGCTGTCGGGGAGGAGGTCGACCTGCTCATAGAGGCGCACGGCCGCTTTGATGTGCCGACAGGGATCAAAATCGCGCAGGAAGTGGCGTCGTTCAAGCCGATGTTTTTGGAAGAGCCCGTTCCGCCCAATAATCTGGAAGCGCTCAAGGCGGTACGGGACAAATCGCCCGTCGCGATCTCGGCGGG
>USSJ01000295.1 GCA_900557285.1 uncultured Clostridia bacterium
CGAGCGGATCCGTTGAAAAACTTATTGTTTTTTCAGCCCGTCGCGGTATTCGCTGGGGGTCATGTTTTCAATTTTTTTAAAGGTTTTCAAAAAAGAGCTGATTTCGTTGTAACCCGATCGGAGCGCAATATCATGAATCGGAAGATCGGTGGTTTCAAGGAGCTCTTTTGCTTTTTCCATTCGTTTGGAAATGATGTACTGAATGGGTGAAAGTCCGCTGTACTCTTTGAAAAGGTGCGTGAGGTAATAGCGGGAGATGTACATATTTTTGCAGACATCTTCCACGCATTCGATCTGGCTGTAGTTTCGGTCGATGTAATCGCGCGCGCGCTGATAGGACTCGTTGGTTTTGAAGTAAGTTTTGTCCTGTTCGGTGAGCAGGCGCAGAACGAGGTTGAGGATAATGCGAACGAGAGCGCGGGAAACTTCGTCGTAGTAATAAGATTTTGACTGCATTTCGGCGATGAGATTCTCAAAGTAAGATTCGATGAGCGGTTGCAGCCGATCGGTATGGAGAACGGGGCAGGCGTTGGCATCGAGAATGCAGTTGATGGGTTTATCTTTGAGGTGCAGGCGGTCGATGCCGCAAAAGAGCAGAGAAAATGCCTGGTCTTCGTCGGATGCTTCGGAATGGACGGTGCCCGGATTATAGACCAAAAGATCACCCTGGCGGATGGCAAAGCTGTCGGAATCCGTGTAGAGAGTGCCTGAACCGGATTTCACATAGACGATTTCGCAGAAGGGGTGAGAATGCAGTTGTTCTTTCCAACCGATGGATTTTTTAAGTTCTCCGGCGTACAGGATTTTGGCGTGAAAACTTTCCGCGCTGTTTTTCTGAACGGTATAATGCCTGCGCACGTCGGAATTTTCCCGATGAATTTCTTTCATAAAAAAAGTATAGCACAGACGGATCGAAAAATCCAATGATTTTAAAAAGTTCTACTTTTTTGCGATGAATTTTCAGCAAAAGCGGCTATTGAAAAAAGGGAAATTGTGTGGTAACATAAGATACGGAGGGAGGTATCTCTCATAGAAAGATGGAGGAAAGCAGGGGAAATGCTGAAAGGAATTCCGAAAATTTTATCGCCGGAACTTCTGAAGGTGCTGGCGCAGATGGGGCACGGAGACGAGATCGTGATTGCGGACGGAAATTTTCCTGCCGAAGCGTTCGGGAAGCGGGTCATACGTGCGGACGGGCACGGCGGAGCGCAGATGCTGGATGCGGTTTTGTCGGTGATCCCGCTGGACACGTATGCTTCGGAAAATTTTCTGTTGATGCAGATCGTGCCGGGGGATGACGTAAAGCCGACGATCTGGGAAGAGTACAGGAAGATCGCGTCGGGCAAGGATCCGAACGTAAAAGAGGGAAGTTTAGAGCGGTTTGCGTTCTATGAACGCGCGAAACAGGCATTTGCCGTCATTGCGACGGGGGAAGAAGCAATTTATGCGAATATTATATTAAAAAAAGGAGTGATCAAATGAAACCGAGAATCGGAATCAGACCCGTGATCGACGGGAGATGGATGGGGATACGCGAAAGTCTGGAAGAGCAGACGATGAACATGGCGAAAAACGCCAAGAAGATCATTGAAAAAAATGTTTTCTATAAAGACGGAACGCCTGCGGAAGTGGTAATTTCCGATTGTACGATCGGCGGCGGAGCGGAGTCTGCGCGCTGTGCGGAAAAGTTCCAGAAAGAGAACGTCACGGCAACGCTGACGGTAACGCCTTGCTGGTGTTACGGGACGGAGACGATGGATCTGGATCCTTTGACGACGAAAGCGGTTTGGGGCTTTAACGGAACGGAGCGTCCGGGTGCCGTGTACTTGGCGGCGGCGATGGCGGCGCATGCGCAGCGCGGATTGCCTGCGTTTGCGATTTACGGGCAGGATGTGCAGGATGCGGACATGACGGGCATCACGCCGGATGTGGAAGAAAAGATCATTCGTTTTGCGCGCTGTGCGTTGGCAGTCGGACAGCTTCGCAACAAGGCGTATGTCAACATCGGATCGATCGCTATGGGCATCGGCGGAAGTTTCTGTGACGCGAATGCTTTGCAGAAATATTTCGGTTTGCGTGCGGAATGGGTAGACATGAGCGAGATCCTGCGCCGCATCGATCTCGGGATCTACGACAAGGCCGAATACGAAAAAGAGCTGAAATGGATCAAAGAAAAGTGCAAAGAAGGCAAAGACTGGAACGGAGAGGCGTGGGGGCAGAAAGACTTCACGGCGAAAGAGAGAAAG
>USSJ01000296.1 GCA_900557285.1 uncultured Clostridia bacterium
GTAAATGCCCTTCTCAGCTTCTTTGCCATTCTTCCTTCTCCTTTCTTTTATTCAGCCCGCTTTCCGTTAATCTGATTATTTTTTGCTTTCGCAAAAAATACAGCCGGCTGTATTTTTCTTGCTTATTCTATCACCTTGATTTTGTTTTTGCAAGTTTTTAGTATATCTTTCATAAATTTCATTTTTCTTTCATGATTCGCGCTCATTCGCTACGCAACAATTTTGCATTTTTTGCAAAAAATTTTCAATTATCTATTGAAATCGCGCAAAATCTATATTATAATAAAAAAGAAGCGGACGCATTCCGCCGCCGTCGGGACAAACGCCCCGACGGCGGCCGGTCGGTCTTTCAATCCAAATCTTTTGCGCGTCCGTCGATAAGGGAGTACTATTATGAGCATCAAGAGCGCTGACATTCGCAACATTGCAGTGATCGGTCACAGCGGAGAAGGCAAAACCTCTGTCTGCGAAGCGATCCTTTTCAACGGCAAAGCGACGGATCGTCTCGGCAAAGTGACCGATGGCAATACCGTCACCGACTACGACGAGCAGGAAATCGCAAGAAAAATGTCTATTTCCCTCTCGCTCGCCTATACCATGTGGGAAGGAGTCAAGATCAATCTTCTGGATGTGCCCGGATTCTATGATTTCGAAGGCGAGGAAAACGAAGCACTGCGCGCCGCAGGCGGAGCACTGATCGTCACTTCCGCATCCGGATCGGTCAGCGTCGGCGCGGAAAAAGCCATCGAAAAATGTCTGAAAAACAAGATACCGATGGTTCTTTTCATCAACGGCATGGATAAGGAGAACGCCGATTATAAAGGTACCGTCGCCGCTTTGTCCGAGAAATACGCAGGGAAGATCGCACCCATCCAGATCCCGCTCATGGACGGGAACAAGATGATCGGTTATATCAACGCCCTTACCGAAAAAGCATTCCGCTTTTCCGAGGAAGGGCTCAAAGAGATACCCATTCCCGATTCCATGAAACAGACGCTCGCCGATATGCAGGCAAGCCTGACCGAAACCGCCGCCGAAAATGACGATGCGCTGCTCGATAAATACTTCGGCGAAGGCACGCTCTCAAAAGAAGAGATCATTCACGGGATCCGCAAAGGTATTTATAACGTCAATACGATCCCCGTCATGGCAGGCTCCGCCTTGCAGAACCGCGGGATCATCAATCTGATGGGCGAGATCGTCAAATATATGCCCAGCGCGGAAGAACGCAAAGAAGTGCTCGCTTCCGCCGTCGATAAGGACGAACTGATCGGGATCACCTGCGAACCGGACGCTCCGTTCGCCGCACAGGTATTTAAAACCGTGGTCGACCCGTTTGTCGGGAAACTCAACGTCATGAAAGTTTTCCGCGGCTCGCTCAAATCCGGCTCGACGGTCTATAATTCCACCACCGGGAAAACCGAACGGATCAACCAGATCTACCTTCTCAAAGGCAAAAAACAGGAACCGGTCAGCGAACTGGACGCAGGCGATATCGGCGCCGTCAATAAACTCAACGCAACCAATACCGGCGATACGCTCTGCGACGAATCCGCAAAAATCAAATTCGACCCCATTCACTTCCCCCGCCCCGTACTCTGGATGGCGATCTACGCCGAAAAGAAAGGCGAGGAAGATAAAATTTTCCAGGGCCTGAACAAACTCGCCGAAGAAGATTATACCTTCACCGTTACCAAAAACCAGGAAACAGGCGAAATGCTGATCGGCGGACAGGGCGAAACGCACCTCGACGTCATCAATAAAAAACTGAAAGCAAAATTCAACGTTTCCGCCGCCCTCAAAACCCCGAAAATCGCCTACCGCGAAACCATCCGCAAAAAAGTGGAAGCGGAAGGAAAACATAAAAAACAATCGGGCGGACACGGCCAGTACGGACACTGCAAAGTACGCTTCGAACCCTTCGACGGCGATTTTGAATTCGCGGAAGAAGTGGTCGGCGGATCCGTACCCAAACAGTATATCCCCGCCGTGGAAAAAGGACTCATCGAATGCCTGCCGCACGGCGTTCTGGCAGGATACCCCGTTACAGGCCTGCGCGCCGTACTCTACGACGGAAGCTATCATGACGTCGATTCCTCGGAAATGGCTTTCAAACTCGCCGCCGCGCTCGCGTTTAAAGAAGGTTTGAAAAACGCGTCCCCCTGCCTGCTCGAACCCATTATGCGGCTGAAAATCGCCATTCCCGAAAACTTCTTGGGCGATATCAT
>USSJ01000297.1 GCA_900557285.1 uncultured Clostridia bacterium
CCTTCAACGGCAAAGACAGGATCTTGTCGCACTTTTCGCGCGTGAGCCTGGATATTCCCTTATCCTCTCCCCCGACAACCAAAGCGATATCACCCCGCAGATCGGTCGCGTAAATGTTTTCTCCGTCCGCTTCCAGTCCGTAGACCCAGTATCCGCTCTTTTTCAGTTCGTCGATGGCAAAATTAATGCCCGGCACGCGCGCCACCGCTATATGATTGGCCGCGCCCTCCGATATCCGAATCACCGCGCCGTTTACCTGCGCGCTCTTGTTCTTCGGGATGATCACGCCGTCCGCCCCCGCGCATTCCGCCACGCGCAGAATACTGCCGAGGTTGTGCACGTCCTCGATCCCGTCGCAGATCACAACAAATCGCGGTTCCTCTTTCTTGTCCAGAAAGCGATCAAAATCGGCATACTCGTAATCGGAAACATAGGCGATCACTCCCTGATGCCTGCCCGTTTCGCTCTCCCGATCCAGCGCTTTCCCGTCCGCAAACTGCACGCGGATATTTTTCTCGCGCGCCATCGCAAATATGCGCCCCGCAGAATGTTCCGCCCCTTTCTGCATTAAAATTTTATCGACCGTTGTTGAAGTTTTTAAAAGCTCCAGCACGGCATTTCTTCCTTCAATCTTCATTGTTCTCTCCGCCGATCAGTTCATCGATGCGGCCGTAATCTCCCGTCAGATACAAATATCCGATGACCGCTTCAAAACCCGTAGAAAGATTGTACTCCGCTACGGACGCATTCTTGCTCTTTGTCGGTTTTTTTGCATTCCTGCCCCGCAAAAAAATTTCCTGTTCTTCCGCCGTCAGTTTTTCGTAAATACGGTCGACAAGCTTTGCCTGCCCCTTCGCACTCACCCGCTCGGCCGACAGTTTCTGCAATACCCCCGTTTTATAGTCGGAAGCAAATACAAGCGATTCCCGCACATACAGGGAATATACCGCATCGCCAATAAATGCAAGCACGACGGCATTCATTCCCCTCGCCCGCTCCGCAGACATCCTTTCATTGAATTTAACCATAAAATCATTATACCATACCGCGCGGAAAAATTCAATAAATCCGCGGATACTATTTTTAACGCGCGCGCAAACATTTGCGCGCGCAAAAAAACTCTTACTCAAAATACTTTCGCCCGTTCATCACAATACAAAAATGTGAAAACTTCTTCCAAATCGCCGCATGCAGGCTTTAAAAACTCTGTTACGGCAATCGTAATTTCTGAAAACGCCGCCATGCCTGCGCATATGCGCAGGCATGGTATACAGAACAATTCATTTTTTTCATCAATTCGGAAAAAAGCCGGCCTTTTGCAATAATCAAAGGGCAAAACATCTTCGGAATACAAACTTCGGCGATTGGATAAGTCAGCACAGATAAGCAAGCGTGCCCTTGAAGATCGCGTCCGCAATTTTATTCTGATATTCATCGGAAAGCAACAGCTGTTCTTCGCGCGCATTGGACAAAAAACCGCACTCCACCAATACGGACGGCGCATCCGTACATTCCAACATAAAAAAGTCACCTTTCAGCGCGGCGACATCTCTGCCGCTGAGTTCGTTTAACATCGGCTGAATACATTCGGCAAAAGCCGCCGAATTTTCATCGCCTTCCCGAAAAAACACCTGGCCGCCATAGCGCGTCCGATCCGCCACAAAATTATTCTGATGAACAGAAATCACGAGGTTCGGCTGCGTATCCTGAATGATCGCGCGCCGCTTTTCCATATCGCGGCGCTTGTAGCCCTGCGTCGGCAAGCCGTAAAGCCCCCCTTGATTTTTCCTCGTCAACACTACCCGAAAACCTGCATCCCCAAACAAGGACTGCAATTTTTGTACGATTTTTAAGTTGACGTCACTCTCTTTTACACCCGAAACCGATCCGAGTACCCCCGGATCGACCCCGCCATGGCCTGCATCCAACACAATACAATACGTAGATCTCTGTACGGCGGCATAGCTTACTGCCGAAAGCCCCATGCAAGAAAGCAAGAGCAGGCAAATTAAAACTGCCGCGGCGGCCATTGCGCCTTTTTTCAACAATACCATACGCTATTGTATGCGTAAAGGGGCGGAAAAATGCTCTGCATTTTTCCGCCCCGCTTTTCTGCCAAAAAAGTATTCCGTTTTAAAATTTTGCCCGCACCCTTTACCTGTAAAAACATTAACTCCTGTCTGTCGGTTTTGCCGAAAAAAACCAGAGGCATAAAGCCGAAACGCG
>USSJ01000298.1 GCA_900557285.1 uncultured Clostridia bacterium
CGCCTGGTAGTGCATCCGCACCGCTTTGCTCTTGATGGTGATGCCCCGCTCCCGCTCCAGCTCCATGCTGTCCAGAATCTGCTCCACCATCTCCCGCTTTTCGAACACGCCGGTGGTTTCCAGAATGCGATCCGCCAGCGTGGATTTGCCGTGGTCGATATGCGCAATAATACAAAAATTTCGGATAAATTTACTCGGTTTTGCCATTCCTGTTTCTCCACGCGTGGCCCGATTGCCCGCTCATACAATGTTACCTTTCCATTATATAAAAAATCGTCTGATTTTGCAATTATTTTAAAAGATATATACCGCTCCGCCTATACAAAAGCCTATTCTTTTGCCGTTTTCACCCGAAAATCCAGCAACCGAAAAACTTCTTCATACGTAGCCGCATCCCGAAGATCAAACGACAAAATTTTTCTTCCGTTCTTCTCCAAAACAGTATCGTACGTCCACTGGATCCCCGCCCTCGAAAATGTATTTCTCTCCTTTTCAAAGCGATCCATCTCTTTCTTTCCGAAACCGAATCTGAGTTCAAACAGATCCAATACCATCCCGATACTGCAGAGCGCTTTGCTTTTCACATGGAATCTGTAAAACAATTTCCAGCGGCTGTCTCCCGCACTCCATTCTCCCTTCGCACCATAACGAGAACAGATATCTTCACAGACTCTCAGAAAACGAGCGTATTCCTCTTCCCCTAAAATTTGTTTTGCAAGCAACTTTCCTTCTTCATCCGATTCCGGCGCATATTGCTTGCGGGGAATCAACGACCGCCGCATAATATACTCTTCTTCCGGCGTATACGTTTTCGGATCAATCTTTAATAAAAGTTTCTGCTCCTCGGTATATCTTTCGTTCCTCATCCGTTTCTCCCTTCGCTTAATCCGGATCGCGCACCGCCTGCAAAAGGTCTGCCATATCCGCTGTTTTCCCACCTTTTTTCAAAAGCAAAACATACTCTGTGTTTTTCCGCTCCCTGAGCGGTGCATTCGTCAGTTTCTGCGGAGCAAGATTTAATTTTTCCGCCGTCTCGCATACCCTGGTCACTATGGATTCATGCAGCTTTTTATCCTTTACAATGCCATGCTTGTCCTGTCCCTTCCCTCCGCATTCAAACTGCGGTTTGATCAGAACATAGGCTTTGCCGTCCTTTTCCAAAAGATTTGCAATGACAGGAAGAATATATGCAAGCGATATAAAGCTGAGATCTGCCGTCACGACATCCGCCTGCGTTGGGAAATCTTCCTTCGTTAAATACCGCGCATTTTTTCGATCCATCACACAGACCCGCGGATCTGCCGCCAAAGCCGCATCCAACTGACTTTCCCCGACATCCACCGCATAGACGCATTTGGCGCCGCTTTTTAACAGGCAATCGGTAAACCCGCCCGTACTGGCTCCCAAATCGATACAGGCAAGCCCCTGTACGCTCTCCGAAAAATCCTGCAGAGCTTTGTAAAGTTTAAACCCGCCTTCGGATACAAATGCGATCGGCTCTTCCAAAATTTCGATCCGATCCGCTTCCGATACTTCCTGCGATGCTCTGCCCGCTTTTCCGTTTACAAGAACACGCCCTTTTTCAAGGGCGCGCGCTGCTTTCGTACGGGACGCAAATCCGTGTCCCGCTAAATATTTATCCAAGCGCATGATTACGCCTCTCTGTTTCGGACATACGTCGTCAGTTCCTGTAAAAACGAACACTCATACGGCAACTCGTCCAGAATCTTCAGGCACAGCCCGCAATAATAGTCTGCAAGCTCTTCACTCTTGTCCTTTCCGTACAAGTTCACGCTGGATATCTTCTGTTCCGCCACGTCTTTACCGACTGACTTCCCGAGTTTTTCAAAGTCTCCTGTATAATCCAGAAGATCGTCCGTGATCTGAAACAAGAAACCGAAATTTTTTCCGAATTCATTCAAAAGAGCGATGATGTTCTCATCCGCATCATACACATAGGCGGGAATCGTTACGGCGCTCATAATCATTTTCGCCGTTTTATTCAGTATGATAAAATCCGCCTCCGCTTTTCCGGCATCGTCTCTGCCCTGCCAGAACAAATCGGCGGCTTGTCCCGCAACCATCCCGGATGCACCTGCATTCTTACACAAAACCGAAGCCGCCATGCGATAGCTTTTCCCTTTGTTGCACTCTTCAAAACAAAGCCCGTATGC
>USSJ01000299.1 GCA_900557285.1 uncultured Clostridia bacterium
GATCCCGCTTATCATGCTTATGTACAGGAATGGCTTTCAAAAAATACTGTGCTTCCGACGAGTTGTGAAGAATGGCGGTCTGCTTTGGAGGGAATCACATTTTCGATCGGCGGTCGCTTTCACGGGAACGTGATGGCGCTGTGGAACGGGATCAGGTCGTTATTTTTAACTGTTGATTCGCGCACGAAGGAGTTGACTGATTTTTTTCATCTGCCTTCAATGCCGATGCCCAGATTTCATAAGGAGCGTCCGCTTGAATATTATTTTGATCAGGCAGATTATACAGAATTTAATCGCGTTTATCCGAAATTATTTGCGAGCTTTACGGATTTTGTAAAAAGAAACGGTTTACAGTTGTGTGATGTAAAACCTCTCATGTTTGAAAAAGAGCGCGCCGATTCTTCTGCGGTATCGGCGGGTAAAACTTCATTGGGTAATAAAAACCTGATCAGGTTAAAGTCGGTTTTGAGAGAAAAAAACAAGTTTATTTATGATTACGATATAAAGGGTGCCGTATCGGAATTTTTTTCCGAGCGAAGACCTTTTACGATCGAATACGAATGCGATCTGGAAACTGTACCCGATTCTGTTGCCGTCATACCGTTTATGAGTCTTGTTCTTCCTGTGTGCTGGCTGACCGATTCGGAACTGGAAGTTGCGGAAGCGGATGAGGATTTCGCGGAGAGCATAGATGAGATCAAGCGCGGATATGCGGCCATGTATCCGGATCTTTGTTTTAAAGGACGGATTAAGATCGGCAGAAAAATTAAAAATACGGTAGATTATAGTTTGCGGCGTGTTTTGTGTCTGTATTCGGGAGGGGTTGACGCCCTTTCGACTCTGCTTTCTAATTTTTGTTACAGGCCGGAATTAATGACGCTTTGGGGTGCGGATATATATTTTGAACAGGAAAAAGCATGGCGGCTGGCGCAAAAGAATATAAAAGAGACGGCATCTGAATTCCAACTGCCCTGTACGTCGGTAAAAACTTCTTTTCGATATGTGTTGGATGAAAAAAAATTAACGCAAGCATTTGCCGCCAAAGTGCGGGAAAACTGGTGGCACGGATTTGAGCACGGAATTGCACTATTGGGGCATACGGCTCCTTATGCTTATAAAAATAATATTATGGATGTCAAGATCGCGGCATCGTACGACGCTTCGGAAAGGGACAGGCAAACGTGTGCGAGCGATCCGATCATAGATGAGAAAATGCGGTTTTGCGGCTGTAAAGTATATCATGACGGATTTGAAAAGACAAGGACGGACAAAGTGCGGCAAATTGTACGCTTTGCGGAAAAAAATCAAAGAAAGCTCAGATTAAGAGTATGTTGGGAGCAGATCACCGGGGAAAATTGCTGCACGTGTGAAAAGTGCGGAAGGACGATTTTTGCGATTTACGCCGTCGGCGGCAAACCCGAAGATTTTGGGTTTGAACTGACTCCTAAGAAAAAAGCAAAAATATTGGAAAATATACGGCTCGGAAATATCTATCGGAATAAATTCTGGGATGAGATCCAAAGAGTATTGTCTGAAAGGAAAGAAGATTTTAAGGATAATGAATTGGTGCAGGCGCTCCTTAAAACTTAGATTATTTTGAGGATTGGGGTAGGGCTGAAGTTGCCAAAAAAGATCGAACGCAGTTCGTTGTTTGAAAAATAAGGACGGAAGCCGCCTGTCAATTATGACAGGCGGCTTCCGTTTCCTGAATGAGGAAGAAAACTACGTTGGCGCAAGCAGGACTTTATGAAGTGTAAAACGCGGATTGGAAAAAGCTATCCGATCGCGGATGTGCGGTGAGAGGTATTGCATAAAACGATGCGGAAGTTTTGAGCGGAGCTTAAGTTTTGAGAATGGAATCGGAGTATTCCTTGAACACGTCCTGAATGTTTCCGTCGGCACGGATCGAGCCGTTATCCAGCCATAAGGCGCGTGAACAGTAGCGTTTAACGGATTCACTGTGCGATACGATCAGAAAGGTTGTACCGTCTGCGCGAAGTTCATCCAGTTTTTTGTAACATTTTTTACTGAATGCGAGATCGCCCACCGCGAGAATTTCATCGATCAGCAAAATTTCGGAAGGCATATGGACGGCAATGGAAAATCCGAGCCTTGCAAGCATTCCTGAAGAATATGTTTTAATAGGGGCGTAAATAAAATCCCCG
>USSJ01000300.1 GCA_900557285.1 uncultured Clostridia bacterium
GTTCGTAAAATGAAATTTCAATGTCTTCGCCCTTGAAAGGCTGAACCATTTATTATTTCAGATCAAATACTTTTTGCGGCACCGTTTCGTACTTCTGCATTACGGGTTCCATCGATTTCTCCCACTTTTGCACGACTGGATTTTCTTGCTGAAACGAAAGCGCGTACGCAGCGCCTTTTTCGCATTCATAATATCCGAACAACTCGTCTCCGTCCATCCAGATCGTATAATTTGAGATCCCGGCATCTTTCAGAGCCTTAACCATATCGTCCCAGATCTCTGCGTGACGGCGCTTGTACTCTTCTTTCATTCCGGGCCGCACTTTTGCTCTCCAAACAACTTTATCCATTCTTCACCTCCGTGTCGGAACGATCAGTGCCGTTCCGTTTCATCGTCAAAAGTCTCACAGAACCTCCCGGCAAAAGCAGGCGGCTCATCCGCAGCATACAAATGCGAAATATCTCCGTAAGCAGAACAGCGAAACGAAGCAATCCCGCATTCCCGCTCTTCCGTATAAACAGTCGTTACCGATGACGGCGCCGCCGAAAAATGCTGCATAATCGCGGTCGGCGACATATTGAACAAGTGCGATAATATCACCGCAGTTGCCCCGAAATGACAGAAAAACACCAGCGTTTTACGATTTGCCTTTTTTACCTCGTAATACGTTCTCTTGCGTGCATAACCGTAGTCTGCAAGCAAATCATCGATACCTTTGCATACGCGGTCATACGCCGCAGGTACGCCGCTTTGCCGTATAAAAGGTACTTTCAGCCAGTCACGCTCGGAATACAACTGCGGATACCGAGACGGCATAAAATCCCAGATCAGATGTTTTTCTCCCGTTTCCGGCAAAATACACGTTTCCGTAAATTCCTGCAGCCAGTCCAACGTTTTCCCTGTCTTTCCGATCCTTCGCAACGTCGCTTCCCCCGTACGCTGTGCTCTGCCCAACGGGGAAAGATAGTAGGCGTCCGCCCCGATCTTTTCCAGACGATCCGCCAAAAATTCTACTTCCTTTTGTCCCTTTTCTGTTAGCGAATCATGAACATAATCAGGGTCTCCATGTCTGATAAACAGCAATCTCATCGCTTATAACCCGTACTCTTTCGCAAGTTTTTCAAAGGACGGCAGAGAACGGCGGATCATATCATTGGATACGCAGTACGCAATCCTCACATATCCTTTGCACCCGAAATCATCCCCCGGCACGAGCAGAAGATTGTATTTTTTCGCTCTTTCGCAAAAAGCATTCGCGTCAGGTTCCGGCGATTTCACAAACAGATAAAACGCACCATCCGGCTGCACGCAGGTATATCCGTATTTCTGAAGCGCCCCGACGAGTAAATCGCGATTCCGCTCATATACCGACACATCTGACGTAATTCCCTGACAACGTGCAATCATTTTCTGGAACAAAGACGGCGCGCACACATAGCCGTGCGCCCTGCCCGCCCCGCAAACCGCCAGATATATTTCTTTTGCCTTTTCCGCTTCCGGATTTACAAATATATATCCGATGCGCTCGCCCGGCAAAGAAAGTGATTTCGAATAAGAATAACAAACGATCGTATGCTTATAATAATTTGTAAGATACGGAACTTTTACGCCGCCATACACCAATTCACGGTACGGTTCATCGGTGACAAGGTAAATTGTCTTGCCGTACTCCGCCGATTTTTTTGTAAGCAACTCCGAAAGGCTGCGCACAGTGTTTTCATTGTATACCACGCCGCTCGGATTATTCGGCGAATTCACCAATACCGCGCGCGTTTTCGATGTGACCGATTTTTCCAGCAAAGCAAAATCGATCTGGAACGTATCGGGATCCGAATCGAGAGCCACCAGCTTTGCTCCTGCAGTTTCCGCAAACACCTTGTATTCCGTAAAATAAGGAGCAAACGTAATCACCTCATCTCCCTCTTCACAAAGCGCCGAGAGGGAAATAACCAACGAAGCCGCCGCACCGCACGTCATATAAATATAATCGGGATCACAGGCAACATGATGCGTCGCCTTGATATAATCACTGATCGCGGTCCGGACCGATAAATCGCCCTGTGCAGACGTGTATCCGTGCAACGCTGTCGGATCTTCCTTTCTTAACAGCTCTTCCAGAACATTTTCCACCTGTTCAGGCGGATTCACACTCGGATTGCCAAG
>USSJ01000301.1 GCA_900557285.1 uncultured Clostridia bacterium
AAAACATCGAAGACAATGATGTCCCGGAATTATTGGTGACAACGATGTTTTTTTTGCAGTTTCTCCTTCATTCAGGAAAAATTTATCCGAACTTTTCACACGGGAAACAGCAGATGTAAGTATCTCTGTCTGGACAAGATTGCTTTCCTGTTCACCGCTTTTGGTCTGCTGATCGGGCAAAACATAATCAAATGTTACATTGGATTGGTTATTAATAATCATTTTTTATTCTCCGCTTGAAATAATTTGTACTTGAAATTTTATTGCAATATTGTTTCCCGGAGTCAGACTCGGCAAAGGAAACCCGACCGTCGGATCGTATGCCGCATAAAATACACCGTCGATTGAAACGCTCCCGCCCACAAATGAAGTTCCCTGCGGAATAATATCCTGAAAGAACGGATGCATCAGCGGCAGGTTTCCGTCGTTTTTCAACACGGACGTATAAGTCAGGTACTCTCCCTGCACCGCATAAGTCTTATCCACGCTTTTATTTAATTGGGCGTGAATCTCCACGATAAATACCGAGACAAAATTTGATTCCGCCGAGCCGTGTATCGTCACTCCGGGGAGCGGCATAAAAGTATACCCGACCCGCGCAATATTAAACACCGGATTTATAGAGGGCAAAGTCTCCGCCTTGACCGAAAAAGTCACGACAGCCGTCGTTTGAACATTCAAAGGTCCAAACGTCACAGGCAACGAGCCCGAATAAGGCACCCCGTCAATGCGTATCGATCCGTCTATAAGAGTAAGTCCGCTCGGCAATAAATCCTGTAAAGTGACCGTTTCCGCACGGTTCGTTCCGCTGTTGGTGATCTGAAAAGAATAGTTGATGGCTTCATCCAGCATTGCATAGGTTCTGTCAACCTTCTTCTCTATTTTCAGGATTGCACCTTTGCTGTCGATCTGCAACCCGACACAGTTTGGAACGTACAGATCGCCGTCGGAAGTAAAGCGTATCACGGCGGCCGTCTGTCCGGGGACGATCAGCGATGAGACATCCACCGCAGTGATATCCCAGCCCTGCCTGCCTGCCGAAATATTCGTGCCGGTCACGGCGGAAGCATTTCTTGTGCCGAACGTACCTGCAGTATCGATCAAGCCGGAAGAGTTATTGATCTGCGACGCAAAAAAATTGCCCGGCGGATTATTCGGCCCCGATAAAGTCTGCAAGGCCGACAAAGACTGCCCAAATTGCAGCTTATCGCCTGAGATGATCGCATCGCCTTCCTGCGCCGAAACAAAAAGTTTTCCTGTAATTGGCAGCGTATCCGGCGTTACAAAGCCGCTCAGCGTCACATCCGTATTTCCCGCAGCGGCGGAAACAAGCGCTCCGCCGCTCCATAACGTCAGATTCCGCAGCGGAAGTCCGGCATTCTCATAGACGACAGCCAATGTCCAGCCCGCGTGATTCGTTTCCGACGTCCTCGAATCGATTGCCTCCAATAACGCAGGCACCTTCCCAGCCGAATACGTTCCGCTCATACCGCTTTGGACAAGAGATGTCACATTGGCGGTTCGCACATAGAACCCGATCGTGATCGTACCGCTCGGAATATTGAATATCTGTTTTGTCGCCGTATCCGGTCCCACCGAAAAACTTCCCGCAGGCGTTCGGAACTCAATCGGGTTGTCTATTATATTGGAAATATTATTGACACTGGATCGATACAAGCCGCCCCAAACCAATTCCGCGTACAATACTTTGCTGCCGACCGGCAGATCCAGCAATGCGGATGATCCGTTTTTTGTATAATCCAGCGTCGTCCCGGGCGGAAAATTTCCGACCTGTAAAGAAGTGTTCAAACTGATAAATGCGCCGATCGATCCTACAAACCCGGCTGAATTTGTATTTGCCAGTTTGCTCAACCCCAACGTATTCCCCGTGAATACTATGCCTCCGTTTTTTATAGTTGTATATCGCAGCAGGATCGCCATTTTTTTACCTCAAAAAAATTACATAATGCTCAGCCCCCTTACAGAAGACAAAGCATTATGTAATCATTCAAACTTACACTGCTATAGTTTATGCGGGAACCGTAAAAAATTGTTAACCGAAAATATTTTACGACCGACAAATACTATTGCGCCACGGACAGATTTTCGCTTTTCGCCGAAATTCATTATTTTACAACAAAAAAGGTGCGGCTGCAAATGCA
>USSJ01000302.1 GCA_900557285.1 uncultured Clostridia bacterium
TGAATAAGCGGTTCCCGTATGTATTTCTCCGTATCCGCACCCGTCAGACACGCTCCGCTCGTTTCAAATGCCGTAGCCGGCACGCAAGAAGGCAACATTACTTTCACTTCCAACGGAGTACGGGCCGCCGCATCCGCTATGTATTTCGCTCCCGCTATGCCGCACACGTTTGTAATTTCATGCGGATCGGCAATTACGGTCACCGTACCGCGGGGCAATACCATCTTCGCAAATTCTTCGGGAGAAAGCTGCGAACTTTCTATATGCACGTGCGCATCGATCAATCCCGGTACCGCGACCTTCCCCCCTATATCGTATTCCGTCTCACCTTCATATTCGCCGAATCCCACGATCTTCCCGTCCTGGATCGCTATGTCCGCCCGGACGATCTCCCCCGTAAAAACATTGACAAATCTTCCGTTTTTCAATACGATTTCCGCCTTCTTGTTCCCGATGGCGGCATCGATCAGTTTTTCGATCATGCTCCTTCCTCCTGCCGTTAAATTCCCTTCCATTATACCATACACTTTCTGAATTGTAAACCTCCGGCAGAAAATTCACAGACTGTTCCATCGTTTTTCTTCTCGCTCATCAGGAAAGCTCTTTGTTCCCCGCAGACTTTCTGTTTTGCTATACAAAAAAAAGGCCGAAAGTTTTGCGGTATTCGCAAAACTTTCGGCCCTTGTTTTTTTGCCGATTCCTTTTTAACCGATCTTTACAAAAATGTCTTTGCCGTCAAAAGGAACTTGCACCACGACGGTATCCCCTTGCTCTTCGACACCCGTTTCGAGAATTTCTCCGTTCAAATACACGCGATACCCTGACGTCGGTTTGCGGAACCGCACCGTCATCGTAAGGCCTTCCTGTCCGTCGACTACCTGCAGATAATCCACATCCGTGATCCGCACAAAATTATTCCCGATACACAGATCGTATTTCAGATAACGGAATGCCAGATTTTCCATTTTCATGTATTCCACATCCGAAGGGAGATCGGGCGAAATACATAAGCTGTCTTCAACGACATCCAATCCGAAAAAGGAGAACGGAACCGCTGCCGACAAAATCGAGTTTTCCAGGAATTCCGCATCCAAGCCCAATGCCCCCGCCGAATCCTTTCCGTTGACCTGCCCCTGCAAACTGATCTGTTTTTGGTTATACGTACTATTGAAAACGTTGTAAGAATTCTCACTGCAAGCCGCAAGATCATAATAATACGCGCGGTAAAACTCTTTCGCACTGTCCGTTGCGCCGGACTGTTCTGCCTGTTCGTAGGCCGTCATTACGTCCGCGTACCATTCCTGAATCTCCTGCAAGCGCTTGTAAGCATTGTCCGCCCCGAAAACTTTCAAACGGGCAAGAATATCATAATAAGAGATCCAAAGGCAGCTGCCTCCGTTCTGTACCTGCTGTGAAAACGGATAGTTTTCGTCCGTCGCTACCCCGCAATAGAACCAATAGTCATTGTTGATCGTCGTAAAACGGGGAGCACACTCAAAGTAATACAGATCTTCTCCGGTTGAATCGTCTCCCGCGATCGTGCGCTGACCGTCCACCCATTCCATGATCAGGCGCGCCTGCTCATCGGTCGCCACGCCGACCGCTACCGCTTCAATGTTGAAAGCAAGAAAGCCCAGATCAAACTCTTCTCCGCGCGAAGCAAGCTCTTTGATCTTCCATGTTTCCGCTTCGGATGCATTCACATAACGCGAAAGTTCGCCGTCCCAGTCATTGTAACCCTCTATAAAGCGCCCTTTCTCTTCGCTCCAGAACGTTTTTTGGATCTGCTCCTTGCAGGTCTTAGCAAGCGCTTCCAGACTTTCCTCCGTCTGGGCGTATTTTTCCGTACCGTCCATGAGCGGCGTCGTTACATACACCTCTTCTCCGGTAATCGAATGTTCCGCCGCGGTCTGCTCTATAAAGATCATGGCCTGGATCGCTTTATAAAAATATACGTTGAAGTAAAAATCTTCGGACGGCAGCGACACAATGTCAAAATACCCTGCCGAAATCCCGTGTCCTGCCAAAGGTACTCCGTCATGCCCTACAAAATTGTCCTGATCGATCAGCCCGTCCGCTCCGTTGCAATACGTCAGATAAAACTGGAATGCGCGGCGGCAGTCGTCCAACTTTTCCGCAAGATATTCCGTACTGCCCGT
>USSJ01000303.1 GCA_900557285.1 uncultured Clostridia bacterium
AAGTGACAACAGATTCCTCCGGACGCACTCCTGTCATTGAACTTAAGACTCCACCTCTGGAATACAGTATGGAACCGGTTGAACAACAGCCCTACTCAGAATATACCATTCAGATTGAAGCAGAAGGATTTGAACCAAAAGAAATCGCAGGAAGCCAGGTATTAGCAGATACTTTATCCAGACAGCCAACAACGCTGAATGTCATGGAAAGTTTGTCTATATCCAGCAATACCGCATAATCGTCCCGCGTTTCCGACGGGATCAGATACAGCGCTTCCGCCAAAGACGTCGGCAAAAATTCCGCTTTCATGATGCCGTATTCCGCCAACATGTTTCGGAAGATCTCTTCAAATCGCTTGTCTGCCAGAAAATAACTCAGATACCCTTCCAGCGAATCGCTCACCATCCCGACCGGATCGATCGTGCGGCGCTTGTCCGAAGTTATATAACACACTGCACTCTGCCGGATCAGATCGTAATTCTGCTCCTCTCCGCCATATCCCTGCGAAAACAAAGCGTTCAAATCATACGAAGTTACACGACGCTTGCTCTGAAAACTCATAAAACAACGCTTGGTCAAGACCTTGCAGAACTCTCCCGGCACCCCGACATAGATCTCTTTGATCCGCTCGCCAAAGCTGCGCTGCGCTTCCGTCAGCGATTCCGTTACCGCCTTCTGCAAACCGTTCAGATCAAAAAACTCCGCATCCGAAAATCCGTCGTACGCTTCACTATGAATCCCCTTGAAAACAAAGGTATTGTTCACTCCGCGCTCCCCGATCAGGACAGTCACGGACGCCGAACGCACGTCCAGCACTGCTACGCTCTTGCGGCTCATTTTTCTCTCCGTTTTTCTCTTGTTTTTACAGTGTTATTATACAAACACTATTATATAGTACTTTTACTTTTTTGTCAATAAAAAAACGTTCCCCGATCGCATTTTTCGGGGAACGTTGTCATATTTTTTTATCCTAATTTTGCGGGAAAAACGTATCAAACATCGGCGGCGTGCTCGTACTGTACTGCACAGGCTGCGAATCCACCGCAATAATGTATCCGCTCATGCGCAGAATCGATCCGCTTGTCTGCATCTGCCCCAGTTCTTCCTCCGGAATCTGATCCAGATCGTCCATGTTTTTATAGATTTCCAGCACGTCGCGTATCTTCTGTTCCGTATCTTTTTCAGGATTCACGATCCAGAACCCGATCCCTTCCACCGTCTGCGCATAAAACAGCGTCTTATTGTTTTCAGGATCGTTCACAATGCCCAGCGATTTATAATAGATCTTCGTTATATTGCCGCGATATCCCATCGCATCCAGTTCATCAAATAATTTATTCAGCGCCGCATAAGCCGATTCGTAACCCGATGAAACCGTAAACACTTCACCGACGTTCTGTTCGCCGAAAGATATACCTTGTATCTCGATATTGCTGCCCGCGATATTGTTTACGTTTTCATCCTTGATCGCTATGACTTTTCCGTCATCTCCGACCACGTAATATTTCCCGTTACGCTCAAAAGCAAAATTTTCAAAACGCTCGCGCACCGTCATCTCAATCCGGTTCGGAAAATGCTTCTCAACCGACGTAACTTCCAGATATCCGTTGCTCTCTCTTGCTACCGTTTCGATCGCGTCCGACTCATTAAAAAACAAAAAGCTCTTTCTGAGATATTGTTCCTCCAGCGTCTGCTGCATTTCCCGCGCACTCTTTTCCATCTCCGCGCTTCCGACATCGTAATACACTTCAAAACGAGTGATCGCGCATACCGAATTCAGCGTGATAAAGAAAATTATCAAAAATATGGCTATTGCATATACGATGACAAACCGTTTGCTACGCATAGCGCCTCCTCTTATGTAAGATTTGATCCGTCAGACTCCAATACGGCGGATCCGCGCACCGATCCCGCGAAGTTTATATTCAAATCCGGAATATCCTCTGTCGATATGACTCAAATCGGATACCGAACTCAACCCTTCCGCCGAAATCGCCGCAAGCGTCAAAGCCGCGCCGCCGCGCAGATCTCCCGCAAAGACGTCCGCTCCCTTCAGGGTCGGGTCGGGATTCTCCCGCTGGGTCAGGGCACAGTACAGCGCCCAGGTATGGGCTGCCACTGCCTGGGCCTTCATCGCCTCGGCATGGAA
>USSJ01000304.1 GCA_900557285.1 uncultured Clostridia bacterium
TATGAGATGTCCAATGCGCTCGGCATTAAGAATTACGGTAAATTCATGGCGGTGCAAAACGAGTTACTGGCAAAGGGAATGGATGAAACGGCGGTACTGAACGCATTGTGTTCTTATTATCGGGGAATGTTTGAAATCGTGCTTTTGCGCAAGAGCGATGCGGAGACGGCAAAGCTTCTGGGGATGAAAGAATACGGCGTGAAGATGAGCCGACGTCAGGCGGAGATGATCGGTCTGCACAGGGTGGAGGAATGTTTCCGATGCATTAACAGTGCGCTGAGCAGGATGAAGGCAGGGGAAATTTCGGCGTCTGCGGCATTGCAAGTGGTAAATTTGCAATTATTTTTCGGCGGAAATGCAAATAACGCCGTATAACAGTCCTTATTTGCTTTATTTTTTTTGCGATTTCATGTAAAATAAAATGGTACGAATGAGCTGACGGAGAATTCTATGAACGAATTTTTTTCCAATATTGCAAAGGCATTTTCGGATTTCGGACCGGTAGACGTATTGAGCATTCTGTTGTTTGCCTTGGTATTCTATTACGTATTCCGTATTCTGAAAATGAATAACGTCCGCAGTGTGATCGTTGTGTTCGCTCTGTTTGTGATCGTGACAGGGATTATTTTTGCGTCGGACGCAAAGCTGAAGGGCGATGTGTTTATGGTGATCCCGATGGTTTTGGCGGGATTGATCCTGGTCATCTTCAATGTGGAAGTCAAGCGGGATATTCTGAATCTCGGTACGCTGAACCGTTTATCGGAAAAGCGCGAGCATCAGATGTTTGCGTCCAAGGACGAGGTGGAGCGGTATATCTCGGAGATCATCAAGGCGCTGCAGAATCTTTCCAAAGACAATATCGGAGCACTGATCATTTTATCGAACGACAATATACCTGCCCAGGTGCTGGAGAGCGGGGTTATTCTGGATGCAAACATTTCGTCGCAGCTGATCGAAGGTATCTTTTTCGTCAAAGCGCCGCTGCATGACGGGGCAATGATCATCAACAATTATAAAATACAGGCGGCAGGATGTTTTCTGCCGTTGACGCAGAACGTCAACATTCCCAAAGAGTTGGGAACGCGCCATCGGGCGGGGATCGGGATTACGGAAACGTCCAACGTGATCGCTTTGATCGTATCGGAAGAAACGGGGATCATAACGATCGCACAGCGCGGAAAGATATCGCGTTATGCGGATTATGATCTGTTGAAAAAGACGCTGAGCGATTATTATTGGAAAGACTTGTCTGCAGACTGGAGAAAACGCATATGAGAGAAAAGAGCTTCTGGCGCAAAGTTGCCGGTATTTTTATAGATAATGTGCCGATCAAACTTTTGTCGATCGCATTGGCGGTATTTGTATTTATCGTGATCAATTTCGGGGGCTGAGGTGCAGGATAGCGGATGGAAAGGACTATGAAGAGCTGTATTGCAGTGCCTGAAATTTTACTGCCGCGCGTCGGAACGGATATGCACGCATGGGCGGTGATCGCTTGTGATCAGCACACGTCGGACAGTGCATATTGGTCGGAATTGGAGCAGACAGTCGGTGAAAAGCCTTCGACGTTGCGGCTGACATTACCGGAAATATATCTGGACAGAGCGGATTGCGCGGTGCGGATCGGGAATATAGCGAAAACGATGCGGGGATACAGGGACGGAGGCGTTTTTCGGAAACTGCCGAAAGGGTTTGTATTGGTGCGCCGCAAGACGCCGTATTCGCCTGTGCGGACGGGTATCGTGCTGGCTGTGGATCTGGAAGAGTATTCGTATGAAAAGCAGAGCAATGCGTCGATCCGTGCGACGGAGGCGACGATACTGGAACGGATACCTCCCAGATTGAAAATCAGGGAGTGTGCGGAGCTGGAATTCCCGCATATAATGTTATTGTACGATGATCCGCAGGATCTTGTTCTGGGAGATCTGAAAGTTCGGACAGATCTTGAAACTTTATATGATTTTGAATTGAATATGGGCGGCGGACATCACATTACCAGAGAGGATTATGATGTAAAGCTCCTGGAAAAATGTATTCAGCATATGAAGGAAACCTATGATCTGGATATTTATCTGGAGCCCGGGGAGGCTGTTGCCCTGAATGCCGGATATCTGGTGACAGAGGTTATGGACATTG
>USSJ01000305.1 GCA_900557285.1 uncultured Clostridia bacterium
CTTTCAGCAGCTTGTTTCTCAGATCTGTATGTCCCTCAAAATCGTCTTCCAGCGCTTTAAGCAGTTCCGAAGCGCTCACGCTTTTATCTTCATAAACGCATTTTCTCACCGCTGCGAGAGAGTCCACCGCGGTCGACAACCCCGCTCCGTGAAAGCCGTAATTGTTATATTTAGCACCCTCCGAAATATCTTTTCCCGCTGCAATACAATCCGTCATGAGAATGGATTGGAAAGGGGAAGGCTGCATGAACATGTTTTTTGTGGAATTTATCAGTCTGTCGCAGTCTTTTGCGATATTTTCCTTCACTTTATCCATCAATTCCCCGAACGTAGCAGTTTTTTCAAGTTCGGCTTTTACCGTGTCCAACATAATTTTCGGAAAATTGAGCGCATCTATGTTCACTATGTCCATTGCTACGCCCGGAATGATAAATTCCCAGCATGCGGCAACCACATAATTGCGGGCGTCTTTCAGTTCGTACCCCATTTCCACCAGGGCAGGCACGACTACGTCGTCGTTGGAATACTGCGGGAAACCGAGCCCCTGTTTCGTCAATTTTGTGCCCAGAAGATAGATTTCCTCCGGCGTATTCGAGTCTACCCTCAGATTGATTTTCGGATCGATAAGTTTTAATTCCAACGAAGCTTCCAGACAAAGTCTGCTCAGGTCATTGAACACGCTTTTTCCTTCTTCGTCGCAACCGCCAAGCACCATGCTCTGTCCGTTATCGCCCTGCTGTACTCCGGGATAGAGGTCGGCATCGAAATTCAGATCGATAAAAAATTCCTGCGTAAGGGCCAAAGCCTCTTCCCGCGTCAAATTTCCGTTTTCGATGTCTGCCTTATAGTAGGGATACATATAAACATCAAACCTGCCCAGCGTGTTATGTTTATTCGCGTTCAGCCAAAGCGTGTAATTTAAAAGGCGCAACATCACGAGAGCCTGATAGTAACTTTCAGGGCGCTCCATCGGCACGCGTTTCAACGCGTTTGCAAGTTCCGTTTTCCCCTGTTTTTCAGCTTCCGCCCTGTATTTATCGGCAAGCACGTAAACGGCTTCTACAGAAAGCAGCATCGCTTTATATAGGTCGCCTTCCTTACTCCCGGCCGCGCAGTCCTTCAGTTTTGCCTCTATTTCTCTTTTCTTACCCGCCATTCCCATCGAAAGCGTTTTTGCATAATCGCTGGAAATATTGTTGACCTGCGCGCCGTCGAATATGAAGTGCTCGCGCCATATCTTTTCCTGTTCTTGTTCCGTCAGGATGGGCGGAACTTTTCTGATCGTCCGCATCATTCCGATCCTGTCTTCTTCAAACAGCACTGCCTTTTCCGCTTTCGCCAGTTTCAGCAGCCTGTCGCCCGCACGAATGCTCAACGGCAGCCCCGCTTTCGCATACTCTTCCGCAAAGCTGTAATCTTTTCCGCTGCGCAGTTCCCTGTATCTGCGGTCCAGCAGCCTCTCGTATATTTTCGCTACTCTTTCTTTCATGGACGTTCTCCTTTACATGATTTTTGTTTTGATCCCGTATTTTTTGAAAACATCCGTTCCCGTATTCGGTTCTTTCGTTTCGTCGAATTCGGGACGGTATTTTTTGTCGAGCAACTTATATTTACTGCCCGCCATTTTGTTATATGGCAGCAATTCCGCATGGTCGGCGGACGTGCCCGCTATCAGTTTCGCTATTGATGTCAGGTTTTCTTCCGTATCCGTTATGCCGGGAATGAGCGGCGTCCGCGGAATGAACTGCACGCCGCTTTCGCTTAAAATCTTAAAATTTTGCAGTATCACAGCGTTGTCCCTGCCGATATACCTGCGGAAAAGATCTTTATCGATAATTTTCAGATCAAACATCACCAGATCGAGATATTTAAGCAGTTGTTTGAACTTAATGCTGTCGGCATATCCGCTCGTTTCTATTGCAAGATGGACTTTTCCTTTCAGTTCACGGGCCACTTCGGTCAAAAAATCTATTTGCATGAGGCATTCGCCGCCCGAAAAAGTAATTCCTCCGCCGCCCTGCATCAGGATATCCGCGTTTTTCAACAGCTTTTTCGTCAGCTCTTCCACGGTATAATACGCACCGCTTTCGCGGATCAGATTTCT
>USSJ01000306.1 GCA_900557285.1 uncultured Clostridia bacterium
GCTTATGGTTTGCGTGCCCAGATGCATTTCGACGTGTTGCGTTGTTTCGGGGCGAAGAAGGTATTCGTTCCCTATACGGAAGACGAGAACGTGAATGCGGCGTATGCGTCGTTTGCCAAAGCCTTGAAAGATACGGGAGCGGATACGGAGATCTCGCATACGTTGCAGACGATCGTTTCGGAAGATTCCGATTGTTTTTATTACGGGATGTGGCTGTCTCCGTTTTCTCCGGAAATTGACGGAAGTTTTTACAACGGACAGGACGGAGTATCCGATTCGGAAGCGGTCAACGATACTTCGGCGGTCGTGTATTTTGAATATGCGGGGAGGCGCCTGCTGCTGACGGGCGATGCTTCGGAACGCGTGGAGAACAAGATCGTCGACGACTACAAAGCGACGGACGGGGTCATATTCGAATTGGAAGCAAAGACCGATCGCGGCAGCGTGGTCATGGCTCCGCGGTTGGAGAATCTGGATTTTCTGAAAGCAGGGCACCACGGGAGCTCTTCTTCGACAGGGGAGAAATTGGCGCAATACTCTCAACCCGCAGAAATATTTATCAGTTGCGGGGCGGGAAATACATACGGACACCCGAATCTGACGCCGATCACAAATTTAGAGGGAGCTTTTCCGGAGGCGGAGTTTTATCGGACGGACGAAATGGGAAACATACTATTGACAATAGAGCGTGACGGAAGTTATGAGATAACTTCTGTCCGCCGATAACAAAAAGGCGGAAAGAAAAAATGATCAGATGGATGACGAGCGGAGAATCGCACGGCAGGGCATTGACGGCAATCATAGAAGGATTGCCTTCCAATCTTGAAATCGATACGGAAGAGATCAACCGTTATCTGGCGATGCGTCAGAGCGGATACGGCAGGGGTGCAAGACAGAAAATCGAATCGGACACGGTGCAGATTTTGTCGGGGGTGCGAAACCGGCTGACGTTGGGCAGTCCCGTATGTCTGACGGTAGAAAACAAAGACTATAAAAACTGGGAAGAATACATGTCTCCGTACGGTGCGGACGTAACGGCAAGGAGGCTCACGAAAGTGCGTCCGGGTCATGCGGATCTTTCCGGCGTACTCAAATACGATCAGACGGATGCCCGGAATATACTGGAGCGCGCTTCCGCCAGAGAAACGGCGGTGCGGGTGGCAGCGGGTACCGTTGCGCGCATGTTTTTGCGCGCGCTCGGCGTGGAAGTGAGCGGATATGTGCGTTCTGTGGCGGATATTTCGGATGAAAAGGAATATTCGTTCGAGCAATTGAAGGGTGTGAAGAACAGCGAACTGTTCATGCCGGATCCTGCCGTTTGCGAGCGTGCGAAGCGCCGCATCGATGAAATCAAGGAAGATAAGGATACGGCGGGCGGGATCGTGGAGATCCGCGTTAAGGGCTTAAAGAGCGGGTTCGGCAGCTGTATGAGCTATGGTGAAAAACTGGACGGACACTTAGCGGGTGCCCTGATGGGGATCCAGGCGATCAAAGGCGTAGAAGTCGGGCTTGGTTTTGAAGCGGCGCGCCGCCGCGGAAGCGCAGTTCACGATGAAATATATAAGGAAAACGGTAAGTTTATCAGAAAGACGAACCGAGCCGGCGGGATCGAAGGCGGCATGTCCAACGGAGAGGAGATCGTACTGCGTGCCGCAATGAAGCCGATCCCGACGCTCATGCGCGGATTGAATACGGTGGATTTCAATACGGGCGAAGCATGCCGCGCGGCTACGGAGCGGAGCGACGTCTGTGCGATCTGCGCGTGTGAGATCGTGGCGGAAAGCACGGTTTGTTTTGCGCTTGCGCAAAAAGTACAGGAGCGCCTTGGCGGCGACAACATGCGCGAAATAAAGGAAAGGTATGCTTTGCTTCCCTGAGTTATTTGCAAGCGAAGCGAAAAGGGACGCGGAAAAAGCGGACATGCTGACAGATCCGCAGGCCGGGAAGGCGAGCCTGCACCAAAGAAGGATTAACAGGATAAAAAAATGCAGATCATAGAAGTTCATACAAAATCCAGGCCGAGCACGGTGTATTGCGGGGAAGGCGCATACGAACAGGCGCGGCAGTTTTTGAAGGATAAAGAAACTTTTATCGTTACGGA
>USSJ01000307.1 GCA_900557285.1 uncultured Clostridia bacterium
ATCCGTCAAAGGCTGAGGTTCGGGCGCTTTTTGGGATTCCTCTTCCCGGTCATCCGGTACAACAGTCTGAGAAACAGAGGAAGAATCATCGGCGGATTGCGCCGCGTTATGCATAGACGTATGATCTTCCGTTGTTGCAGTATTCTGTGCATAGGAAGAAAAGTTTTCTTCTTGCGTCTGATTTATAGATGACTGCGCGTATGTAACGGTTTGATCCGACTGTTCCTGTACGGATTGCGCTTGCGAAGAATATGCAGTGCCGTCGGTTTTTTGATCGTCGGCAATTTCGGTATCCGTTGCGGATAAATTGCTCACATTTTCTTCTTGCGCAGAGAGCTCGTCGGAGATTTCGGAAGGTCCGTTTTCGGAAGCGGATAGATCCTCGTAGTCTTCATCTTTGCCGATTTCTCTGAAATTGCGTCCGTCAGGCAATTCAATTTCGTCATTCTCGTCCGAATAAGAGATAGGAACGCGGGAGGTGGATTTTTTCAGGATATTAAAATCGACGGACGAGGCAGGGGGAGGATTGGAGAAATCATAGTCGCGTTCGGAAATAAGACTGTCGATGACCGTGCGCGAATATTCCCATTCGGCTCTGTTCTGCTCAACAACGGCTTTGCCCTTATCGGTGATCTGGAAGTATTTTCTTCTCCCGCCGTTGCTGGCGCCGCCCCAATAGGATGTAACGTAATCCTGACTTTCCAGGCGTTTCAAGGCGCTGTATAGGGTAGGCTGTTTCAGAGAATATTGCCCTTTGCTCTTTTCCTCGATTTCATTGATGATCTCGTAGCCGTACTTATCTCCGTCGTACAGCGTTCGGAGTATGATGGTATTGATGTGTCCCCGTATCAGATCACTGCTGATAGAGGAGGCGTTATCAGCGGATTCTTTTTCTTTATCATTGGTATTATCTGTATTCATGGATATACCTCCTATCGACAATATTATACAGGATTTGTGCGGATTTGTCAATATTTTCACCTTATTAAATAATCTGTTTCTATATTTGCATAGTATTATGTCAGACAGAACACGCAGATAATACAAAAAAAGACAGCACTCGGCCCGGGGGGGGAGTATTAAAAAATTTTTTTGAAAGGATGGACAAAAAACCGGAATTGTTGTAAAATAAGTGCATACAGATGGTTGCGGGCGAGAATAATGCGGGCCGGATTTGTGGGATTTAAATCAAAAAGACAAGAATGCGGTCTGCGGGGTAAAAGGATAAGAAGGTATATACGGTTTATGAAGGCAGAAAACAAGGAAGAGCGCTCATTTACATTGCGGAATTATGAAACAGATTTTTTGCGTCGGGTCAAACCTTCGGCGGTGCTTGGTTTTTTTCAGGAGACGGCGGGGGATCATTCGCAGAAAATGGGAATGGGATATTCTGATCTGGCGGCGCAGGGATGTTTCTGGGTGCTTTCCAAAATTTACGTGGAATTTGAACGTCGCCCGATATGCGGTGAGACTCTTCTTGTGGAAACATGGCCGCATGAACCGAATAAGGCGATCTACGAGCGCAGTTTTCGGGTGACGGATCGGGAAGGTGTGACGATGCGTGCATATTCGCGCTGGTGCATTCTCAAACAAAACGGAAGGATCGTTCCTTGTTCGGCGATCGTTCATCCGCAGATCGATTATATTGCGGAAAAGAGTGTGGAATTCGATGATTGGCGCATTCCGGAAATTACCGATCGGGAAGAGCCTGCTTTTGCGATCCGTGTGGCGAATTCCGAATATGATTTTAACTATCATGTGAACAATATAAAATACGCCGATTATATTTTTAACTGTTTTTCGGTCAAAGAATTGGAAGAAAAAGATTTGCGCGGCTTTCAGATTCATTATATAAAACAGTCGCATGAGGGGGACGTACTGAATTTTTACAGGAAAGAGATCCGGATGAACGGGTATGTCGTCGAAGGTGTGAAAAACGGGACGGAGACGGTTGTTGCGGCGAGGGTATATTTCCGATAAAGCGGAAAAACGGATAAAATTATGGAATACAGTATTCAGCGGTCGAGGCGGCGGACGTTGGTGATTACGGTTTCGGAAGGGAAAGTGCTTGTCAAAGCGCCGACGGGAATTTCGGATGCGG
>USSJ01000308.1 GCA_900557285.1 uncultured Clostridia bacterium
GCTCGCCTATACGCGCGCGTTTGATTTTTCGGAATGCGCCGTGTTTGACGAAGTGCGGTGCGACGAAAGGACGGAACAGGAGTATATTCGTTCGAGGCTGGAAAGGTATGAAGCCGAACGGGACGGCGATTATGAGGCGTATGAAACGCGGGTAAAAAATTATTGCAACACACCCGTGAAAAAGGGAGAATTTTCCGCGCAGGACGGGGAGGCGTTTTTCGAATATATCGTAAAGAACGGAGTGTTCACTTGGAAGGATTCGTACAAGACGGACAAAACGGTGTATGATTTTGCGGGATTTCATGTTTGTTTTTATTTTTCGGACGGAACCGAAAAGTCGACGTATTTTTATGCGGAGTATCCGCGCAATTACCAAAAAATCGAAGCCGCTTTTGAAAGTTATCTCGGGTTCAGTCTCAAAGTAAACTATTCGGATTTTTGAAACGCCAATATTTTTTGGGGAGCGTGGCGCGTCTTTTGGGGTGGTTCCTTGACAAATTCTTTCATGTCTGCTATAATTACCCGATGTGTGAACGTTCACGGAAAGGAAGTTTTTGCTTTTACGGGAGGATAAAGGAATGAATCGTATTCAGATTGCGCCGTCGATTCTGTCGGCGGATTTTGCGGCGATGGGTGCGGCGGTAGAGAAACTGGAAAAATGCGGCGCGGACCTGATCCATTGCGACGTGATGGACGGTTCATTTGTCCCGAAGATCACGTTCGGTTCGGACATGGTTGCGGCAGTGAAGAAGCATACGAAAGTTCCGCTGGATGTGCACCTGATGATCGTGAATCCGCAGAACAAGGTTGAAGAGTTTGCCAAAGCGGGCGCCGATATTCTGACCGTTCATGCGGAAGCGTGCGGGAAGAACCTGAACGACGTTTTAAAAAGCATCCGCGCCTGCGGCGTACGCGCGGGAGTGGCGGTCAGTCCCGATACGCCCGTGAAAAGTGTTTTTAACAGTCTGGAGTTTGCGGATATGCTGCTCGTGATGAGTGTTTATCCTGGGCTCGGCGGACAGAAACTGATCGAGCGGACGCTCGCAAAAGCGGAAGAAGCGCGCGCTTTTCTGGAAAAAGAGGGGCTTTCGCGCGATATTGAAATGGACGGCGGCATCACGGAAGAAAATGTCGGGACAGTGCAGAGCGTGGGGGTAAATGTCATTGTGGCGGGAAATACGGTTTTCCGTTCGCCGGATATGGCAAAAACCATTTCCTTGCTCCGCAAAGGCAATCAATAAATTTTAAGCGGCGAAAGCCGCGCCTTTTTGATCATGAAACGCGGAATTATTTTACTCAACGGTGAGCCTTATACTAAAAAAATCGATGCATCGGATGCGACGGTGGTATGTTGCGACGGCGCCCTGCGCTGGGCGCAGGGGAAAGTTCGTATCGACAGAAAGAGCGGGGATTTCGATTCGCTGGGGTATATTCCCGAAGGGGCGGATGTTTATCCTTCGGAAAAAAACTATACGGACGGAGAGATCGCCCTGGAAACACTGTTGGATGCGGGTTGTACGCGCGTGGATATTTACGGCGGCGGAGGCGGAAGGGAAGATCATCTGTTCGGAAATCTGCAGCTTTTGTACGCGGCGCATCTTCGCGGAGCAGAAGCCGTCATGCATACGCGCTACACGGATATTTCCTGCGGGGCAGGGAAAATCGGGTGGAACGGAAAAGAGGGCATAACGCTTTCGCTGGCACCTGTGGGAGAGCGGGCGCATATAATAGAGAGTGAAGGGCTTAAATATCCGCTCTGTGATCTTACACTCACGGCGGGGAGTTGCAGGGGGATCAGCAATGTGATCGTTTCGGATCGGGCGCAGATCCTCTGCGACGAAGGCACGCTCTTCATTTTTGAAGTGCGGGAGGACGCGAAATGGTAAGGATCATCTGCGTAAAGCCGCCCAAGGCGGTGCGTATGCTGCTGCGGCTTGTGCGGCGTTCGGACGGGAACTGAGCTTTTCATACAAAAGAGAAAAGAGACGGGCAACGCCCGTCTCTTGCTGATTGAATAAACGCGGGCGGCAGGCGGAGAAAAATTTCTCCGCCTTTTTTCATTTTTTACTATCCACAATTTAGTAATATATTACC
>USSJ01000309.1 GCA_900557285.1 uncultured Clostridia bacterium
GCTTTTAACGCCTCGGCCGCCGTATCTACGCGGTCGTTCTCTTCATAAAAATGAAACGCGCGCAAAATCGCTCTTTCCGAAACTCTCCCGCGAAGCTGCCCGATCCCGTCAAAAAATTCTTCATACGGCAAATCACGCAGACATTTTTTTCCGAAATGCGCCGCGACTTCCAGCATTTCCGTTTTGATCGCCGCATAATGCTCCGTCAGCGCCGCATGCGATCCGCCCGTATTCGTGATGACGAGCGTATATCCCTCCGCAGGTTTTAATTCCTCGATCACGGGGTTGTTCGGATCGTTGAAATCAATTTTGTTGATCCCTCCCAACGAAATTCCCGACTGATCCAAAAGCCCGCACGGTTTTCCGAAATATACGTTCTCCGCATACTGCGATATGATCGCTTTATCCACTTTGCTCAGTTTCCCGCCCAGATACATCCGATTCAGAATCTCGCATACCAGCAACTCGAACGCCGCTGACGACGAAACACCCGCACCGCGAAATACCGTGCTTTCCGTGTATGCGGAAAAACCGCCGACTTCCATTCCGCGGTCCCGGATCGCTTTCACTATCCCGCGCACCAACGCTACACTCTTGCCGTATTCTTTCGGATTGACGTCCAGCTTATTTACGTTCAACTCAAACGGAGGGAACCCTGCCGAATGGATACGGATCATCCCGTCCGTGCGCTTCTTTACAGCCGCCAGGATGTCACAACTGATCGCCGCAACGATCACTTTCCCGTGATTGTGATCGGTATGATTGCCGATAATTTCTGCCCTTCCTGAAGACGAATACCATTCCTCGGGCTCGCCGCCCATATTCTTCCTGAATTGCTCCGCAATCGCCCCGATTCGCTTTTTCAACGCCGCTGTGTCCGCTCCCGCGCCATAAAGATCTTTGATTTTCATCCCGATTTCCTTTCCTGTTTTTCAACGCTCCCTTTTCCTTATTATAAAATAAGAAAGAGAGAACGTTTCGCTCTCTCTTTATTATAACATTTTCCGCCAGGTATTGCAACGGATTTTTTTATTTATTTCATGAATTTATCCGCACGCCTCCCGCCTTCCCGACATCCGTTCCGATTAGACGAACCGCTCCCGACGGTAACCGCGTTTTATTTGTTCAGCGGAATATCCGGAATGCTTTCAAATCCGCGCGCAAGATCTTCATCCGTCGGAATGGTATCCGTCATGGTGCCGTCATTGTACTGTTTATACGCCGTCATATCGAAGTAACCCGTTCCCGTCAGACCGAACAAAATTGTCTTTGCTTCGCCCGTTTCCTTGCATTTGAGAGCTTCGTCGATCGCCACGCGGATCGCATGACTCGATTCGGGCGCAGGCAGTATCCCCTCGATCCGCGCAAATTTCTCCGCCGCTTCGAAAACTTTTGTCTGTTCTACCGTGACGGCCCGCATGTATCCTTGGTTATACAGAGCCGACACGATCGGGCTCATCCCGTGATACCGTAAACCTCCCGCATGATTCGGGGCAGGCATGAATCCGCACCCGAGCGTATACATTTTTGCGAGCGGCGTGATCTTTGCACTGTCGCAAAAATCATACACGTATCTGCCCCGCGTAAGCGAAGGACAGCTCGCAGGCTCTACGCCCACAAATTCAATATTGTTTTTACCCTCGATCTTATCACCCATGAACGGTGCGATCAGCCCGCCGAAATTCGAACCGCCTCCGCAGCATCCGATGATCATATCCGGCTCGATTCCGTATTTCTCCATCGCCGTTTTGCATTCCTGACCGATCACCGACTGGTGCAGCACGACATGATCCAGCACACTCCCCAGAACATAACGGCAATCATCGGATGTCACTGCCTTTTCCACCGCTTCGCTGATCGCACAACCGAGCGATCCGCCCGTTCCGGGAAATTCTTTCAATATCTTGCGCCCTGCTTGCGTCGTATCCGACGGAGACGCGATCACCTCTGCTCCATACATGCGCATCACCTCGCGCCGATGCGGCTTCTGCTCGCTCGAAACTTTGACCATGTACACCGTAAGATCCAACCCGAAATATGCCGCGGCCATCGATAAAGCTGTTCCCCATTGTCCTGCGCCCGTTTCCGTCGTA
>USSJ01000310.1 GCA_900557285.1 uncultured Clostridia bacterium
TGAAATTTCTTTTCACGAGCAAAGCGACGGCTTCGGAAACCTGTTCCCCTTCAAATTCTGTCAGAAAACCTAAATTTCCCGCGTTGATACCGAGAAGTTTTATCCCGCGTTTGCCTGCCTCGATCGCAACTTTCAGGATCGTTCCGTCTCCGCCCAGCACGACAAGTATTTCGATATCTTTGATCTGCTCCACAGAGTCATAGATCTGCGGTTCAATGCCGTTTTTTTTCAGTTGTGATAAAAGTTCGTGCTCGATCGAAAGAAATTTCTTTGCCGCACGATTACAGTATACTCCGACGTTCATAGCTTCATTATACATTATTTTATACATTTATGCAATCAATTTGCATAAAATTTTAAAAGAAAAAACGCCGCATTGCGACGCTGATTCAGACAACGGTTATCGGTTCATGGAACGAAGTTTATTTCTCAAAAATTCCGGAATTAAAATTCCGATTCCGCAATCCTGCAGAGTATCCAAAAGCGAAAAAAACAAATCGTAGATGAAATCATGCTGCCGAAAAAAATTCTCTTCCGGATATTCGGCCTGATACATAGGCAAACCCGTCGAAAGATCGAGCAGTTCATCCAGATAACGATAAAACAAATCCGAATTTTCAGACAAAAATGCACATTGACGTTTAATTGCTTCCTTATCCTTTTCGCAGTTTTTTGCGTAAACTTCTCTTTCATTCATACACTTTTCCATAAACAAACTGCTCCTTCCGATGTAAGAATACCGTTCGCAGAATGATCGGCAGATTAACGAATAAACTATCTTTTTTCAACTTTTATATTTTATAAAAGTTCTGAAAAAAAGTCAATAAGTCTGCGGAATTTTCTTGGGGCATAAGAGAAAAAAATCTGTTCAAACAGTTCTGTCTTACAAAAAACAGCGACGGCGCAGATGTGCGCCGTCGCTGTTTTTTGTCATAGAGCCCAAATTATTGTTTATATATTTTTCGATTGATAAACTGCGCTGTTTTTTCCGGCAGAATTTTGCCTGCCACAGTGCAGAATTTATTCCAGCCACCGCATTGAACCAAAAGAGGCGGCCTTTTTTCGCATAAAACATCGGCAACTTCTTTCGCTACTTCGCCTGCGCTCATGCCGCCCTGTTCCAGATCTGCCAGAGCCGACGCCGCGCGTTTTACGTTTGCCGAGTATTCGTGCGTATTTTCTTCACTGTAGATTTTGCGTTTGAATGTAAAGCCCGTGGACGTCCCGCCCGGCTGAACCGCGCTTACGCGGATGTTGTAAGGACTCAATTCAATGGCAGCGCTCTTGGCCAGCATATTGACGGCCGCTTTGGAACAGCTGTAAAAGCTGTCAAAGGCGATCGGAAAGGTTCCGCCCATGGAGCTGACGATCAGAATCCGTCCTCCTCTTTTTTTCAGAAAGGGTATGACCGTCTTCATTGCCCGCAGCGCGCCGAAATAATTTATTTCAAAGAGATATCTGTAATCCTGTTCTTCCGCATATTCGATGGGCGCCGCCATTGAAAATCCCGCGCAGTAAACCAGTCCGTATAAATTTTCCGTCTGCGCCGCAATTTCACCGATCGCTTTTTCCAGCGCTTTCCCGGACGCTATGTCTGCGGTATAATTCTTTACGCGGCTCAAAGCGCAGGGAGTTCTGGAAATGTTTGCCACCGAAAAGCCGCGCCCCAACATGCGCAATGCCGTTTCAAAGCCGATCCCGGACGATGCCCCTACGATGATGACTGTTTTTTTCAGCTTTTCGAGTCGGTTTGCTTCCGTTTTTTTATTGTTTGATTTCAGATTTGTCTGTTCCGATTTTTCCATGATCCGATTATGGACAAAAAGAAATTTGTCTATTCAGATCCGACAAAATTATCCCAGTAAAACATCCAAAAGCATCATGAGAGCAAAACCGAACGAAACGCCGCAAACGGCAGTCGTTTTGCCTTCATTGACACAGGACGGGATCAGTTCCGCACAGGATACCGCGATCATGGCTCCCGCCGAAAATGAGAGCGCCCACGGCAAAAGTGCGGAAATGAATCCTACGGCGACAGCTCCGAGCACGCCTGCGATCACTTCGACAAAACCTGAAAATTG
>USSJ01000311.1 GCA_900557285.1 uncultured Clostridia bacterium
TGATGGAATTGGGCGCAACGGTCTGCCTTCCCCTTTCTCCGCTGTGCCTTACCTGTCCGCTTTTGAACCTTTGCAAGACAAAAAGCGATAAACTGCCGCTGCGGAAAGAAAAGGCACCGCGGCGCATTTATGAGAAAACGTTACTGCTTTTTTACGACAAACATTATATCGCCGTCTGCAAACGCAGGGAAGGAGTACTCAAAGGCACATACGGTTTTTTCAGCGTCGAAAGCAAACTTTCTTTAAAGGAAACGGAAAATTTTCTGCACGAATGCGGATTTGAAACTTTTCAGATCGGAAAAGCCGCAACGCATAAACACGTCTTTTCTCATCTGGAATGGCATATGACGGCATACCCCGTCTTTTGCGAAAAGCTGACTTTAAAAACCGCAAAAAACTTTTCAGACCCCGCCGCCCCGCACACGCCTTTTACCGATTTGGTCTTTGCCTCGAAACAGGATATCGAAAAAAGTTATTCCCTGCCATCCGCGTTCCGCTGGGCGCTGTCTTTGCTTTCCTAAGTATCACATTTCGTACAGCCCACAATTCACGGCGAATAATTTTCTTTTAAAATTTTCAGACAACTTGCTTTTCTCAAAAAACTGTTTTATACTGATTTCAGTAAATTTTGACCTGTGTTCAGCCTTGCTGTACGCATATCTTTAGAATATCAAGCAACTATAAAGGTTGCCTTGGTAAAAAATCTGCTGACTGTTAACCATGGCCGCAAAAAAGGGCGTACAATCTTTTTTCAGCCATCAAACATACGAAATAAGCTTTACTTTATATTTAAGGGAGAATATTATGGAAAAAATCTGGTGCAAAGAACTGCTCGGCGAAAAGAACATCAGCCTGGCATTCGTGTACAAAGCGGAAAGCAAAAAGAAACTGTCGCTGAAATTGGCGGCATCCAACGAATACCAAGTTTTCTGCAATGGAAACTTTACGGCATACGGCCCCATGCGCAGTGCCCATCGCTATTCGCATGTGCGCACTTATAAATTAACGCCCGACGAGAACGGCTGTGTCTGCGCTGCCGTCATCGTCTGCGGTGCGCAGATCAACTCATTCGACCGTGTCAACGAGCCGCCTTTTTTTGCGGCCGAACTCTTCTGTGACGAAAAAATCATAGCACGTTCTTCTGATTTTAAGACATATCGGCTGACCGACCGTCTGCAGAAAGTTCAGCGCTACAGTTTTCAGCGCACCTTTACGGAAAGCTACAAACTCACCGAAGACAGGGAAGCACTGCTCAAAGGCCGCAAATGCTGTTTTCCTGCGGTTTGCACAGAACAAACGAAAGGAAATACACTTTTGTCGGACGGCGGGCTCTCCGAACCGGATTACCATTTTGTCGGCGGCATTGCCATCGAATCAGGTTATGCCTTTACCGATCCCGAACGCAAAGTCATTCACGACCGCTCGCTGACGGGTATCGGCTGCGCGCCCGCCTTTCTGCGCTTTCCCTTAGAAGAGCTGGAAGAAATTCTTGTCGACGAAGCAGGTAAGATCGTTTGCCGCCCCGACGATCAGAAAACGGGAGGCAAACTGACCGACGGCAGATATATTGCGTATGATCTCGGAAAAAACACGTCCGGATTTTTCCGTTTTTCGGTTACCGTATATAAAAAAACGACGCTCTATCTTCTGTTCGACGAGATCGCAACTTTAAAAGACGGAGAAGGGCTTTTCATCGATATCACGCGCATGCAATGCTGCAATGCGGTCAAATACTCTCTGGAAAAAGGGAAATACGACCTGATCACTTTCGCCCCCTACACGGCAAGATTTGTGCGCGCCGTTGTACTTAGCGGCGAATCGGAAATCGAACATTTCGGAATGACAACCTTTGAAAATCCGGACGATCTGTTTCCCACCATCTACCGCATCGACCGGATCCGGTCTTTCGAGGTCCTGGACGAGCACTTCAGCGTTCCTTATAAAGACCGTTTCCAAGAGGGTGAATTCCGCAAGCGGGTACAGTTTATGTACGGCGGCAGGCTGGAACGAATCCGCTTCAAGTACACCGGCCCATCCATTGAGGCGGTGTTGGACCGACTACCAACGGCAGAAATTA
>USSJ01000312.1 GCA_900557285.1 uncultured Clostridia bacterium
GATCCGAATGAGCCGGAAAATTTTACGGAGGAAAATTTTGAAATGTTTGAATTTATGAAAAGAATAGAGCACAATAAAAACGGTAAAGGATAAAATATTATACCGTCCGCACCCTAAGATAAAAAGAACGGAAGTCATGCGGCGTTGTTGGCAGCGTTTAGGTAAGAATTCGATTTATTAACAATACCCTCTTTATGCGAAACAGAAAAAAATAAAAAAAGATTTTCTTTGCGGGAAAAAACAGTTGTAAAAATATCTGCGTTATGGTATAATAACAATGCTGATGACGCACGTATCGCTAAGTCAGCGACAATAAGCATCCCGGGAAAGGGTTGCAGATATGGAGGCATAGCTCAGTTGGTTAGAGCGCTCGCTTCACATGCGAGAGGTCGTAGGTTCGAGTCCTACTGTCTCTACCAAAATTGCCGCAGGGCAAAACGGACAGCGAGTCAAAAGTGTTTTGACTCGTTTTTTCTATCATATAGAATTCTTTTGACGAAGAAGATGTTTTTGTTGCGGTATAAAATGAATGGGGGGGCAAAAATTTATTTTGCCCGATTTTTACATATAAAGGATTCCGCTGCATAAATATTCACAAGACAATTTAATGTGATACGAAAAGCCTGTGCGGGCAAATAAATTGCGCGCACAGGCTTTTCGTTGATTTCATGTATTCGTTTAAAGGTTATTTAGTACGACGAATGGCATACGGCGGACAGAGCATTGGTCCGTCCGCTATGTGGGATATAAAAAATGCGATCTCAAAAAGGTAAACACTTTTTGAGATCGCAAAATATCGCCGCGGTCGGATGCGGATCGGAATTATTTAATTTCTTTGATGATTTTTGCAGGTACTCCACCGACGACTGTATTGGCCGGCACGTCTTTCGTTACGACGGCTCCGGCGGCTACAATGGAATTTTCGCCCACCGTTACACCCGCGAGAATCGTTGCGTGAGCGCCGATCCATACCCGGTTTCCGATATGAATAGGGGCGGCAGTCATATTTCCGCGTTTTTCAGGAACAGGATCGTGGTTTAAAGTCGCGAATACGACCTGATGCCCGATCAGACAGTCGTCGCCGATCTCAATGCCGCCCTGATCCTGAAAACAACACCCCTCGTTGATAAAGACGCGCTTTCCGATGGTAATGTTTTTTCCGAAATCGGTGTAAAAGGGCGGAAATAATCCGAAATTTTCGTCTACCTTTTTTCCGATCAATTGAGAAAACAGATCGCGAAGCTCCGCCGCCGTATGAAAAGTATTGTTGATCTCACAGGTAATGCGCCTCGCTTCTTCGGCCGCTTTGTGCATGCACTCGTGCGCTGGCGAACCCGCAACCAGATAAGGATTCTTCTTTACAAATTCGATGTATTCTTCAGGTGTCATAGATAATCTCCCTTGCTTGTAAATGTGTTGTAAATGATACTACGTCGCGTTAAAGATATTATAATAAAGACATTCAAAGATGTCAAACGTTAGAGGATCGGCGGAAAAACTGCCTGAAAATTTTTGTACATCGGTACTTTGCTCACTAGCGATCAAAAAGCGATTCGAAAAGTTTGTACGAAAAGCGAAAAGTTTGTACGAAAAGTTTGTGAAAAAATTTGTATAAAAAAAGGACAGGCATTTGCCTGTCCTTTTTTTTTATAAAGAAATTTTCGGATTCGGAATTATTCCTCTTCAGCCAATTTCTTGTAGCCTTCGTAGCGGGCTTTGCTCTCTTCTTCGTTTTCCTTGAAGAGTTTTTCCGCTGCATCGGGCTGCGTCTTTTTCAGCGAGCTGTAACGCGTTTCGCCGAGGATGAATTCCTGGTAGTCGCCGGTCGGCTCCTTGCTGTCCAGCGTGAACGGATTCTTGCCTTCCTCTTTGAGTGTCGGGTTGTAACGGTAGAGCTGCCAGTAACCGCAATCCACCGCACGTTTTTCTTCGTCCTGGCTCTTGCTCATATTGATACCGTGGTTGATGCAAGGCGCATACGCGATGATGAGGGACGGTCCATGGTATTTTTCCGCCTCGACGATCGCGTTCAGGAACTGCTGTTTATTGCTGCCCATAGCGACCTGAGC
>USSJ01000313.1 GCA_900557285.1 uncultured Clostridia bacterium
ACCATGTCTGTACGGGACACACCACATCCGCCCCTTCCGGATAATATTCGTCGAACCCTTTCGGATCTTTGAGAAAATCCCGCAGAAAATGTTTGTACTCGTACACACTGCGGATATAATGTTTTTTTCCGTGGGCGATCGCCGGAAGTTCCAGATTGATGTCCGCGATCATCCTGCCGCGCCAGTCATTCTGACCCTGCGTCATTTCGGCAAACGCGCCCGCCGACCAATCATACCGCGAATTGATCTTGCCCCACTCTTCCGCCGCAAACGCAATAAATACCAACGTCTTCTGAGGCTTGTACTCCGAACGGATCAGCGCCTGCGCCAACGAAAGCATCATCGATACGCCGCAATTGTCATCTTCAAAACCATGGAAATAGGAATCGTAATGCGCCGACACCGCGATCATCTGCGAAGTCTGACCCGGAATCATGCCGACAATATTGTATGTCGTTACTTTCTCCCGCACTTTCGACTGTGCATTCAACACCACTTCCAGTCTGCCCTTCTTCATTTCCGACAAAACCGCCGCCATATCCGATTTCGACATCGAAAATGCGGGGGCGTTCGGCAATCCGCAGATATCCTGTGCGTTCAGCGCCGCCGGATCCACTTCTCCGTATCCTTTATCCTGTACAGCGATCACGGCAGCGGCCCCCGCCAAATGCGCCTGGCACGCCGGGTAATTGATCCACCATTCGTCCCGCTGGTTGATGCGGATCAATGCAATTTTACCGCGCACGTCCGTTTTTAAAAAATCTTTCTCCGTGCCCTTGCCGGCATCCACCAACTCCGTCTTGAGATCTTTTACTTCTAAGTTTGTCTGATACCCGCCGAGACGGATCGTCCTCTCTCCTTCTTCCGTATTATACGTCAAAGTCGCTCCGCAAAATTCCCAGCCGTCCAACACCACGGGATGCTTTTCCGTTTTCAGCCCCATCTCGACCATCCGACGGTACAAAAACTCCCCAGCTTCAAATTCCGCACGGCTCCCCGCCGTACGATACCCCAATTCCGGATCGCTGCGGAATTGTTCCAGATCCCGCGCCAACGTATAAGAATACCCTACGTCCAGCTCCTTTGCAGACTTTTCAAACAATTCCAGAAACTCTTCCGCCGTCATGCCGCCCCGTCTTTTCTCTATCATTCGCATTCACTCCTTTCGGGTATTATAATACTCCTTCCCGCATAAGTCAATCCGTTGCGCGCCTTTGCCCGCATTCTTTCCCTTTTTCAGACAAAACCTGTCTGTCGTCCCGCCGCTTGCCCAGGGACTCTTGGCGATCTCAGACAGCTTAAACCTCTCACCTTTTTCATAAAAACGATTTTGCAAAATGTGCGCCCCATACAAACTGACATAAATGCTTTGATCCGTTGCAGATTGCCGGCCGCACCGCGAAATATCCCATAAACCCAGAATTTACAAAAGCACGGAAACGGTCAACAAAGAAAATTAAAACGGCGGCAAGACTGTTTCGTCTATGCCGCCGTTTGTTATAATCCGAAAAATTTGCCTCTTCCGGTTATAATCGATTAATTACACCACGCCCTGCGCCATCATCGCATCCGCAACCTTTTCGAAACCGGCAATGTTCGCACCCACAACATAGTTGCCTTCAAAGCCGTATTTCTTCGCCGCTGCATCGATGTTTTTGAAGATATTGACCATGATGCCTTTCAATTTTGCGTCCACTTCTTCAAAAGACCAGAACAGACGCCCGCTCGACTGCGCCATTTCCAGCGCGGAAGTCGCAACGCCGCCCGCGTTCGCCGCTTTGCCGGGCAGGAACACGACGCCGTTCTTCAGGAAGACATCGGTGCCCGCAAGCGTCGTGGGCATGTTCGCGCCCTCGCCGACCAGCTTCACGCCGTTCTTGACAAGAGTCTTTGCGGACTCCTCGTCCAGCTCGTTCTGCGTCGCGCAAGGCAGAGCCACGTCGCATTTGACCGTCCAGACGCCCTTGCAACCCTCATGATACTCTGCGCCTTTGACGCGCTCCGCATATTCCTTGATGCGGCCCCTCTCGACCTCTTTGATCTGTTTGACGACGTCCAGTTTGATG
>USSJ01000314.1 GCA_900557285.1 uncultured Clostridia bacterium
CATTTTCCTGCACAGTTGTCCAGACTGCTTCCTGCTCCGTTTCTTTCGCATCCGTATCGAGGATCACCATCTCATCATAAAGCTGCAGCTGCTCAAACTGGAGGATCGCCACATCCATGATCGAATCCCGCAGGCCAAAGCCGACGAGCAGCAATCCCATACAGCCGCCGATGCCGATCACCGTCATCAGAAAACGCTTTTTGTACCGGAACATATTCCGGATCGTCGATTTCTGCGTAAAACTGAAACGCTTCCACAAAAATCCGACACGTTCCAGCAGAACCCGCTTGCCCGGCTTCGGCGCTTCGGGCCGCATGATCTGCGCCGGCTTTTCACGGACAACATTGTAACAGGCAAAAAGTGTTGCAAGACCTGTACACAAAACACTCGCCGCAACCGCGATCCCGCCTTCCGGCATGTTGTACGGAAGCAGAAAAACATTCAGTCCTTTATAAAGCAATGCATACGTCTTCATGATCGCCAACGGAAATATTTTTTCTCCGATCAGTACGCCGACGATCGACCCCGTCAGCGTCGGCAACAGCGCATACATCAGATATCTTGCAAGAACGGCCGCGTTTCCGCTCCCCAATGCTTTCAAAGTTCCGATCTGCAGCCGCTCTTCCTCCACCATTCTGGTCATCGCGGTCAGGCTGACCAATGCCGCGACCAGAAAAAATATGATCGGCAGCAATTTCCCTAAACTTGCGATCCTCTCCGCATCATTTTCAAAATTGACGCACGACGCGATCGATTCTCTGCCCAAAACATACCACTGCGGCATTCGGATCAGGTCGCTGACCCCGGGGACTGCGCCGCCAAACTGCTCCAATAATTCTTCGTATCTCCGTTCGCATGCCTTCTCCGACAATGCTTCCAGCTCTTCGCTGACCGTTGCAGCAAGAGTTTCGTATTTCTCTTCAAAACTGTTTAACGCCCGCGCACCCTCCGCGTTTGCATAGATCTCCGTGTATACCGACATGCGGAAAGCCTGCGGTTTCAGCAAAACAAACCCGTCCAGCTCGCCGTTTCCGACATTTCCCGTGCCGCGATTCAGATCCATATAATAGGGCAGATCCCCAAACCCGCAGATCGTATACTCTGTATAAACGAGCTGATCCTGTAGGTTTTCCGAATTTCCCGATACGAATTCGATCGTATCCCCGACATGATATTCGCCCAACTCCAACAGCAAAGAATCCAGAAAACACTCGTTGTCTTTTTCTGGCAATCGCCCCTCCAGCACCGTCGCAAGGTTGATCTTCTCCGTACAGGAAATCAGCCGCACCGCCTTTTTATCTTCCGAATTGCACAACACATCCAACGTGTAGCCGCCTTCCGCTTCCGCTATCCCGTCCAAAGCCTGAATATCCTGCAGATCTTCTTCCGTCAGCCCCGCCGTCCCGACAATCCTGAAATCCATCAACACCGCATCGTCGTAATACTTTTCGGCGGACAACAACATATCCGTCTGGCTTGAACGAAGTCCCGAAAAAAACGCCGCACCCAGCAAAATAATAAAAAATACGGAAATAAATTTCCCTTTGTTTTTCCGCAAACCCCTGAAAAAATCTTTATACAGCGCCTTCATGTTTTTCACCACTCGATCTGTTCTACCGGCACAGGCTTCGCATTGACTTCACATCGAACTGCCTTGCCGTTCCGTATGTGAATGACGCGATCCGCCATCGGCGTCAACGCACTGTTGTGCGTAATAATGATCACCGTCTTTTTCTTTTCCCTGCACGTATCCTGCAAAAGTTTGAGCACCGCCTTTCCCGTTACCGAATCCAGCGCCCCCGTCGGTTCGTCGCAGAGCAATAACTTCGGATTCTTCGCCAACGCCCGCGCTATGGCTACCCTCTGCTGCTCCCCGCCCGATAACTGCGCCGGGAAATTGTTCTTCCGTTCGGTCAGTCCCACTTCTTCCAGAACCGTCTCCGCATCCAGTGGATCCTTACAGATCTGAAGAGCCAGCTCTACATTCTCCACTGCAGTCAGATTCGGGACCAGATTATAAAACTGGAATACAAATCCAATATCGTCCCTTCTGTATCCTGTCAAC
>USSJ01000315.1 GCA_900557285.1 uncultured Clostridia bacterium
TGAGTGATTTTTTTAAGCTCTAATAAGAAATGGAAAAATTTTGTGTTGACGTATGAAATTATATTTTCTGCCATTGCCTTATTGGTCGTCGGGGAAACGACAACATAGGTCTCGGTACAAGCCGTTTTGGGTTCTCCTAATACAGGTTTAACAATATCTGTTTCCATGTTTCCGGAGCCGATGGCTTCCGGGATATAAACTTTCCATAAATCTATCCACTCAGCGTTTTTTTCGACTTGGCTACGCGATATATAACCGATATCTTTCTGCGCATATAATTTTATGCAATGTGCCATATCTACGTTCTTCGCATAATTGCGGAAATCTGTTGCAAAACCAAAAGGTTTTCGCGCGCTCACTATTGTATCGAAGGTCTTTTCTTGTAATGCTTGCACTTTATGTAAAATTTGAATCGCGTCATTATAGCGAATAAATGTATCGCAGTTTTTTTCAAGCAATGGACGGGACATTGTAGAAATGATCTTATTTCCCGAATGAGAGATAACGGTACAATCGCCGTGATAATCTCTATCCCAAAGAAAATAGCAGACCCCTCCTTTTATTTCTACGCCAGTAAAGCAATCAGACGCATTGACAAAGTCATGTATGATCCGTAATCGGTCATCGGTCAGCATATTATTGCGAAAGTTGTCTAAGCCCTTACCGCCCGCATACCATCTCGCTGGAATGATCATAGAAAGATAGCGCGGTTTCAGCTTTTTTGCTTGTTCGACAAATAAATGATAGATAGGCTTTGCACTTGCACCGTTGCCCCCGTCGCTCAACTGATAGGGCGGGTTGCCGATGATCACATCAAATTTCATATCGAAAAGTTTCTCCGGGGTTATCGTGTGAATAAATTCGTAGGCGTGCGTCTCTAATTCGCCGCCGCGGTCGTATTCCTTTTGACTTGCGCCGCAATAGATGCATTTGCCGTCTCTCCATGTATGCGGAATGCGCTTATAGCGGATATTCCCTTCGGCAGTATCAAAACGGCTGACCGAAAATTCGCTGTTCGGATACTTACTGCAATAAACGCCGCGGCGGGATAGCAGGCTTGTAAGCTCCGTAATGGCGATGCCGAACAGTTGCTTATGAAAAATGTGGTCGATGCGTTCCTGCAAATCGGGGAATTGCGGCTCCAACCCTTTGATGAGCCGCTTTGCGATCTCCCGCAAAAATACGCCCGTCTTGCAGGCAGGGTCTAAAAACGTCGTATCAGGGTTTTTGAACAGTTCCTGCGGCAGCATATCCAGCATCCGGTTCACTATTTCGGGCGGTGTGAACACCTCGTCGTTGGAAAGATTGGCAAGGCATGAGAGCACGTCGGGGTTGTATACTTTATTGAAAAGATTATCCGCCATTTTCCCACACCTTCCTGTAATTCGAGATATATCTTTTCAGGAATACGCCTTCCTCGTAGTCCGCGTCGAACATGGAACGCTGCCCGGGCGCGCGACGTACATCGGCAAGCAGTTCGGCGAAAGTGTAATCGCAGCGCTGCATATTGTTCCCGGTGACAAAACTCCACTCGGAAAAAACTATGGGCGCGGCAGTGTCCTTTCCGTTTTCGTCCACGCACATGAGCGTCAGCGCGTTGCCGCAAACGATATTGCGGGAAAAAATGAAGTGCACGGCTTTGCGCGTTTCGTCGTTACAGTCCTTTTTGCACACCGCCGAATATTCTTTGTCCCAGATTCCGAACATTCTCTCGCGGCAGGCGATTACGTTATCCTGCAATATATCCACGCCGTAAATGCTGCTTGCCGCAAGCACGGCGTTCTTTTCGTAGTCCGAAGGGCTTTTGCCGTATTTCTTGCGAACGGAGGAAAGTTTGCGCGACAAAATTTCGGCGAGGAAATTACCGTCGCCGCAAGCGGGTTCGAGAAACCGGCTGTCTATACGCTCCGTTTCGTCCCTGACGAGATCGCACATGGCTTTGACTTCCCGCTCCGCAGTGAACACTTCGCCGTGATCTCTTATGCGCTGTTTCGATTTGATCTGACCGTTCAATATGCTCCCTGTTCGGTGAACAAATTGAACGCAAAATGTTCACCGAATAACC
>USSJ01000316.1 GCA_900557285.1 uncultured Clostridia bacterium
TCCCCGTTCACTCCGCCAAACAGCAAAATCGGCCCCGACGCCAAAAATACCTTCGAAAGCACAAGAATGATCGTCGTGGAAAGAGTCGGCCAGATCATCGGCGTCAGCAACTGAAACATCTCGCGTACCCAGCCTACGCCGTCCAGTTTTCCCGCTTCCAGCACTTCCTCCGGTATACGGCCCATCGCCCCTTGGTACAAAAGCATATTCACGCCCAGCCCCGTCCAGATCGTGAAAAATACAATGGTGTTCGTCGCCGTTTCGGCCTGCGACAAAAGCGGCGGGAATCTTACCCCGAACAAAGCATTCCAGATTTCATCCAAAGGCCCGCCTACCGCAAGCATGTTCTGGTATGAACTCACATACACGAGCGCAGGAATAATAGACGGAAGAAAGAAAATTACCCTGAAAAATTTGCTCCCCCAGACTTTCTTGAACAGAAAATATGACGTCAGGTAACTGATCGGAAGCACAATGATCAGCTGCGCCGCAAAATATTTCAGCGTGTTCATAAACGCTATGTGCAGCTCGTGGTCACTGATCCCGACCTCCTGGAAAAAACGCGTGAAATTATCGATAGAAATCAGCGTGGTTATAGTCGCTCCCGACTGCACGGGTTTTTGAAATGCCATTAAAATCGAATTGATATTGACGCCTAAATAAAATATGGCAAAATTTATAAAAGCCGGAACCAGCATCAGATAAACAAACAGATACTTCTTCCTGCTCCTTACTTTGTTAGACTGCGTATGGTTTTTTTTGCCGCTTTCCGCTATCCGCTCGTTTTCGTAAACCTGCGCCTGCTCCATGAAAAGCTTCCTCCTTTTTATCGCTGATTCGTATGCCTTACAGTCAGTTTTGCATGAAAAAATAAACGTTTCAACGTTTCCCTCTTTACGCCGCAATTATATAGTAGATGAGCGTTTTTGTCAATAAGGCATATGTTTTATGCTCAGTTTGATCAAATATTGATAACAGCACTGCAAAAAAGCGCTCAAATCGATCATACTTTTTTTCAATCTGCCCTTTGCAACGATTGACAAAAAAATTATTATACAATATAATCTTAAATGTGGAGGATTCTATGGCCTATTCCGACAGAGAAAAAGAGATACTCAAAATTCTCGAAAAAAAGTACAGCGTCAGCATTAAAGAACTCGCCGAAGCGCTCTTTGCAAGCGAGCCGACCATTCGCCGCGACCTGACCAAACTGGAAGAAAAAAAGTTGGTCATCCGCACACATGGCCATGTCATCGCAAACAAAATCTCTGCCGACACAAATATGGCGCTCTCAGCAAGAGAACAGCATATGTATAACATCAAGAGCACTCTCGCCGAAGCCGGCAGCGCCCTGGTCAGCGACGGTTCCGTCATCATGCTCGACGCCTCCACCACAGCATCTCATCTCGTAACCTACCTCAAAAAATTCAAAGACATCATCGTGATCACAAGCGGTATCAAAACCGCCTATATGCTGGGGCAGACAAACATTAAATTTATCTGCACCGGCGGCGAGGCAATCAACAATTCCTTTTCTCTGGTCGGTCAGTCCGCCTATTTCACCATCAAACAATACAACGCCGATATCTGCTTCGTTTCCTGCCACGGTCTCTCCCCCGAAGGGTATGTTACCGATACTTCCGTTCCCGAAAACGAGGTGCGGTACGAAATCATGAAACAATCCAAACGAAAAGTCCTCGTCCTGGACAATACCAAAATCGATAACGGATTCTGGCACAATCTTTGCGACATTTCAGAATTTGACGATGTGATCTGCAACAGCCCGCTGCCTCCCAATGTCAGCGCCAAAGTCAAAAATTTTATCCTTGTCGAATAAAACAACAGGCAGATCGCCGCCGCATGAGCCGATCCGCCCCTTCCATCGCACGGCTCAGAATCTGTTGTCCGTGCGCTTTTTTTTGACTGCCGCAAATTTTCGGTCACCTCCCGGTGACCCTTTTTCTTTTTTAAAATAGACTTTACAAAAAAATAAAAATATTATAAACTAACAAAAGATAAAAAATAAAGGTGATAAAAAATGTATTTAAAAAGATTAGAAA
>USSJ01000317.1 GCA_900557285.1 uncultured Clostridia bacterium
AATGCCGCGGGCCGCAAAAGATTTTGCGGCCCGCGGCATATTCATAATGTCAAAAAAATGCTTCGATTCGGTCGGTATTTTGCTTGCGGAAATAATTTAAATGGTAGAAAAGGTTTAAATTTGTATGCAATTCTTTATTGTAAACATATGCAGTATAAATTTTAAATCCCGCAGGCGCGCAAAAGATCTGTCTTTGGGATCGATTGCGCATTCTGCAGGCAAAAGTACGTAAAAAGCGAGAAAGGGATAGGGTATAAAGGGAGCCGGAGAACGGGAAATTTCGTAAAACCTGTTGAAAAGAGGAAGAAAATATGGTAAGATAATGGTATACAGAAAAATAAACCGTAAAGAACGGGAGAATCGAGCCGTGCGGGGGCGCGGAATCTGAATTTTATTTGGGGAGATAGGATTTATGACGATCAGGGAAGTGGTCAAACTGCTGGATGCGGAGATTTTATGCGGAGAGGAACATCTGGATACACAGATCCATACCGCATGCGGATCGGACATGATGAGCGACGTACTGGCGTATGTGAAGGATCAGTCGGTATTGTTGACGGGGCTTTTGAACCCGCAGGTCGTGCGCACGGCGGAGATGATGGATATGCTTTGTATCGTATTTGTGCGCGGGAAAAGGCCTGAGAAAGAAGTGATCGATCTGGCGAGAAGCAAGGGGATCGTATTGCTCACCACGGAAAAGAGGCTGTTTGTGGCCTGCGGGATCTTGTATACAAACGGGTTGGGCGGCTGAATATGCAGTGTATCCGACTTGAATATGATGTGGACGGTGAAAATTTTTCATCGGCGGGGAATGCGAGCGAGAGTGTAAAGCGGACATTAAAGCAGATGGGAGTGGCTCCGGCATCGGTGCGGAGAGTGGCGATCGCCATGTATGAAGGGGAGATCAATATGGTCATCCATGCGCACGGCGGGAAAGCGATCGTGGAGATCTATCCGGAGCGGGTGGATATTTATTTAAAGGACAGCGGCCCGGGGATCGAGAACATTGAACTTGCGATGAAGGCGGGGTATTCCACGGCGACCGAGAGCATACGCAGCCTGGGATTCGGTGCGGGTATGGGGCTTCCGAACATGAAGAAATACAGCGATGAAATGAAGATCGATTCCACGGTCGGCGTGGGTACGACGGTATTTCTTCGCGTCAATTTTGAGTGAACGCAGTACAAAAAATGGCGCGAAAGGGTGCAAAGATAGTTAAGGGGAAAGAGAATGGCAACGCTGAAAACAGTCGTTTTGGACAGTGAAAAATGTATCGGCTGTATCACCTGTATGCGCAGGTGTCCGACCGAAGCGATCCGGATCGAAAACGGCAAAGCGAGAATTTTATACGATAAATGTATCAACTGCGGGGAATGTGTACGCAGTTGTAAGGGAGGCGCGAAACGTCCCGTATACGACAGTTTCGATCTCGTTGCGAGTTACAATTATAAAATTGCGCTGCCGTCGCCTTCGCTGTTCGGTCAGTTCAATAATCTGGACGATCCGAATTATGTGATTGAAGGCTTGTTGGCTTTGGGATTTGACGAAGTATTTGAAGTGGGGCTTGCGGCGGAACTTGTGACGGACTGCACGCGGAAACTGATGCAGACGGAAAATTTGCCGAGACCTGTGATCAGTACGGCGTGTCCTGCGGTTGCGGAGCTGATCCTGCTCAAATTTCATGAACTTGCCGACCATATGCTCAACGTGTACGCGCCGGCGAAGATCGCGGCGAAGCTCGCCAAAAAACAGGCGCTGGAAAAGGGGATCCATCCGGACGATATCGGCATATTCTTTATTTCGCCCTGCCCCGCAAAGGTATATTCGCTGCACAAAGAAGAAGTGAGCAACGAAAAATACATATCGGGCGTATTGTCGCAGAGCGACGTATATTTTCGGCTTGTGGATAAAATGAATAAGATCAAAAATCCGCGCAAGCTGGGCAAATGCGGGTATTCGGGACTCGGCTGGGGATCTTCGGGCGGCGAGAGCAATTCTTTGGGGCTCGGCAATTACATACACTGCTCGGGAGTGCGGAATGTTTTGGGACTGTTGACG
>USSJ01000318.1 GCA_900557285.1 uncultured Clostridia bacterium
GGTTACGATGAGCGACCTTTTGAAAAAGCGGGGCGGTAAACTGGACGGCGCGGCGCTATCGGATAGGCTGGGAATCCCGGTACTTTGTATTGATGCGCATCGAAGGGCGGATATACGGAAACTGAAGGAATTTTTATCGGCGATGCCGAAATCGTCCCGAAAAAGCGGAAACGGATATGGCGGATTTTCGGAACCGGAGAAAGTGTTGGAAGGAATCTATGAGGAAGGGAGCCGAGAGGAGAGCAGGGCGGAACGGTTGATGTACAACCCCTGTTTTGCATTGCCTTTTTTCTTTTTTCTGCTTCTGAGCGTATTTTTTCTCGCGTTTGCGCCGTACATGCCCGGAACGCTTCTGAAAGACTGGCTGGAGGCATTGCTTGCAGACAAACTGGGCGGAACGCTTTCCGCCATGGCAGAAAATGCGGGGGCGGTGATCGCGGCTGATTTTCTGCGGGCATTGTTTTCGGGAGTGGGAATGCTTCTTTCGTTTTTGCCGCAGATCGCGATCCTGTATCTTGCATTGTTTCTGATGGAAGAGAGCGGCTATCTTTCCGCACTTGCCTTTATGACGGACGGATTGTTTCGTCGTGTGGGGCTCACGGGCAGGGCGGCGTTTTCCGTATTGATGGGATTCGGGTGTACGGCGGCAGCGGTACTGACGACGCGCGGCCTGGAGAACAGGAAACTGCAGACGCGCGTGATCTGTATTTTAGGTTACATATCCTGCAGTGCAAAGATGCCGGTTTATCTGGCGATTGCATCCAGTTTTTTTGAAAATGCGTTTTTGTCGGTGACGGCGATTTATTTTGCGGGAGTGGTGCTTGCGTTTGGGGCGGCGCTTGTACTGAAAGGAAAGGAAGAGGAGACATTTGTTCTGGAAATAGCGCATATTCAGCGGCCGGATATTTCGGCGGCGGCAAAATCGTTGCTATTTTCACTCAAACAGTTTATAATAAAAATTGTCACGGCGGTGACAGGCTTTTTGATCGTCATGTGGTTTTTGCTTTCGTTTTCTCCGACGTTTGAATATGTCGGGCAGGGCAGTCAAGAGAGTATGTTGGTTTGTTTGTGCCGCGGACTGCGCTTTTTATTTTATCCGATGGGCATCACACAGTGGCAGGTTGCATTGGCGGCGTGTTCGGGATTGGTTGCAAAGGAGAGCGTTGCCGGAATGCTGGCGATGTTTTACGGGACGGATCTGACGGTCGCGATGAGTCCTGCGAGCGCGACGGCGTTTGTTTTGTTTATTATGACCTGTTCTCCCTGCGTATCGTCAATTGCGGCGACGGCGCGTGAGCTGGGCATTCGCCGTGCGTTGGCGATCGCAGGCGGGCAGACAGGGATTGCGTTTCTGCTTTCGTATCTGTTGTACGGGATGCTTGCGGGCGGGGCGGTCGCGGCGACCGTTCTGGCGATCGGGATCCCCGTTGCGGGGCTTCTTTATTTTCTTTTGAGGCGGGTTGGAACATATGCAAAAATTCATCGTGCGAAAGGCACAAAAGCTCAGAGATTTTACCGATGAAACGTACGCACAGGGATCGTTTGCCTTTGCACGGCTTTTACGGTCGAAAGATATTCGGGTGAACGGCGTAAAGATCGGCGAAAATATAGCACTGCATCCGGGGGATGAAGTTGTGTATTATACGACGGAAAAAGAGGAGTCGCGCGCCTGTTTTTCGGAAATCTATTGCGATGACAATATCCTGGTGGCCGATAAATTTTCGGGCGTGAATGCGGAAGCCTTGTTTTGGATTGTACAGCAGAGATATAACGCGCGTTTTATTCACAGGCTGGATCGGAATACCTGCGGCGTAATGGTATTTGCGCGGAACGGCGAAGCGGAAAAAGATCTTCTTGCCGCATTTCGGGAGCGCCGTGCGGAAAAATGGTATGAAACGCTTTGCTTTCATCCGTTCAAGGTGAAGCAGGGAACGTTTACGGCGTATCTTGTGAAAGATGAGAAAAACGCGCGCGTTAAAATTTTTGAAAAGCCGTATCCTTCCGCTGAAAAAATT
>USSJ01000319.1 GCA_900557285.1 uncultured Clostridia bacterium
GTTTGTGGAGAACAAACGCTCCTGGATCGAAAAAAAATTGCAGGCACAGGGAAATCCGAAATTTTCACAAATCCGCGGCGGTTTAACAATTTTGGATGCGGGGCAAGAAAAACAAGTTGTGTTCGGAGGACAGAAAAATATCGAGACTTCGGATGCGTTTTTTCTGAAAGATTTTCGAGCGGTGCGCAAATATTTTGAAAAAACGCGCGGCTGGATATTGACGGAGATGTTGTACGAGCTTTCAAAAAAAGCGGGGATGGTTCCGCAAAGCGTTGCGTTGCATGATTTTAAAGCGCGCTGGGGTAGTTGCGATGCGGGTGGAAATATTAAATTGAACTGGCGGCTGACCATGTTGCCTCCGCCGCTTCGCGATTATGTCCTGATTCATGAATTGTGCCATTTGAAAGAAATGAATCATTCGGCGGCTTTTTGGAGACTGGTTGCGAAATATTGTCCGAATTATAAAATTTTGCGGAAAGAGCTGAAATCTTATGCCTTTCTTACCTTGCTGTATAGGTCTGCGCAGGCTGTTTAAAGCAGTGATCTGTGACCTGCGGACGTAGGGAAATTTTCGGCAGAGTGAAATTATAAAAATAAAAGGAGATCAAGGGAATCTATGAAAAAAAACATAAAACCTTCGACGTGTCTTGCGCCGATCGCCGCAGTACTGGTTTCGTGCGGCGATATGGAAAAATCGGACATTGTGACGATCGCCTGGGCGGGAACGGTCAATTCAGAGCCTCCGATGCTCAGTATATCCGTGCGCCGCAGTCGGTATTCTTATGAATTGATCGGCAAAACCGGTGAATTTGTCGTTAATCTTGTCGATCGCTCCCGTTTGGAAATTTTGGACGGGTGCGGGGTAGTTTCCGGCAGGGATACGGATAAATTTAAAAAATTCGGACTGACGAAGCAGGAATGCGAAAAAGTGAAAGCGCCGGCGATTGCGGAATGTCCGGTTTCTTTGGAATGTAAGGTGCGCCAAACGGTGGAATTGGGAACGCATGTAATGTTTATAGCGGAAATTGTCGGAGCGACGGCAAGGGAAGACTGGCTGGAAGACGGACGGCTGCATATCCCTGACGGAGAATTGATCGCCTATGTTCAGAACCGTTATGTACAAACGGGAAACGCGGTCGGAACCTACGGATTTACGGCGAAAAAGTGAAATTACGCAAGACCCCGAAACGCAAAAGCGTTTCGGGGTTCTTTTGTTTTGCCGTATTTTATGCAGTAAAACGTGATTATTCATGAATAATTGAAAAAATGCGTATATTTATAACATTTATGCAAAATTTAGTAAATATTTATGAATATTTTTTAAAAAATGTATTTCAAAATGCTTGACTTATGAAGGGCGTGGGAGTATAATCAATGACAGTAAAACTACAAGGGACGTAATTGTTATGGAAAAGAAAGAGATCAAGAAATATCAGAAGGATCTTCTGGAGTACTTTGATAATGTATATCCTGAGATCGGCAAAGAGATCGAGACTACAAAGCAGCTCTCTGATGAGCTTGTAGAGAAAATCGTAAAGGCGGCAGAAGAATTCAGAGATAAGAGCAGGTAGGTGTTGATATGGCAAATGCAAAAGAAATACAGACTCGTATGAAAAGCATTCAGGACACCATGAAGATCACCAATGCGATGTACATGATTTCTTCTTCCAAGATGCAGAAGGCCAAGAGAATCCTGTCCGATACAGAGCCGTATTACTATAATATGCAGGCAGCAATTTCCCGAATCCTGCGTCATATGCCGGAAGTGAGCAACCAGTATTTTGACAGTAGGGAAGAAATTCCGAAAGAAGAACGGAAAATCGGATCTGTAGTTATTACCGGTGATAAAGGACTGGCAGGAGCTTACAATCACAATGTAGAAAAAGCAGAAGAGGAAATCATGAAAATGCCGGGACACCACAAATTGTTTGTCGTAGGTGAGCTTGGAAGACATTATTTTGTAAGTCAGGGACATGAGATTGAACAAAATTTCCAATATACTGTGCAGAAACCGA
>USSJ01000320.1 GCA_900557285.1 uncultured Clostridia bacterium
GCGAGAGCGCGCATTTTTACCTGAACAATTTGAATTCCGGTCACGCGGATGCGCATATTCAATATATATTATCGAGAAAAATTTCGGCGCCGGTGGTACGCAAATTCGGGCTGGGTGCGTCGTTGGATTTCAAGAGTCTGCCGCAGTACCTGTTGGACAAGGGGTATTCGCGCGAGGATATCATTGACAGCGGAGCGGTGATCGAATCGGAGAAGAATAAGCGTCTGGTGGATGCGCAGGCGGAGCGCCTGATTTTTCCTGTGATCAACGCGATGGGGGATGTGGTTGCGTTTGGCGGCCGTGTGCTGGAAAAGACGGATTTTGCAAAGTACAAGAACACGCGCGAGACGATGGTGTTCAACAAGAGCAAGAATTTATACAATATCAACCAGATCAAGAAGCAAAAGAAGGCGGGGGTCCTGAAAGACATCATCATGGTGGAAGGCTATATGGACACGATCGCTTTGTTTCAGGCTGGGTTTGAAAATGTAGTGGCGAGCATGGGAACGGCGCTGACGAAAGAGCAGGCGCGGCTTGCAAAGCGGTATGCCGACAACGTATATATCAGTTATGACGGAGATTTTGCGGGGCAGAAAGGGGCGATCCGCGGATTGGAGATCCTGCGGGATGAGCAGGTGAACGTGCGGGTGGTACCGCTGCCGGAAGGGCTGGATCCGGACGATGTGATCAAGCGCCGCGGAGCGGAAGGGTATCGGAGTTGTTTAGACAATGCGATGCCGCTGATCGATTTCAAAATGCAGGTGCAAAAGCACGGGCTGGATCTTACGAAGACGGAGGACAAGCGTGCCTATATAGCTTCGGCACTGAAAGTGGTGGCGGAAGCGGAAAGTGAGAGCGTGAAGGAAGATCTGCTCAAAAGATTGCGCGATGAAACGGGGGTAACGTACGAGTCGTTGCGAAGGGATCTGGAGAACGTGCCGTTGCAGAAAGCAGAAACGGAGATACGGGAACCCGTGCATCGGGAAGACGGATCGGACGGAAAGCTGAAAGCGTGCCGATTTATATTGGCATCCGTGCTATTCGGCGCGAAATATGCGAAAAATTTTGATATTTCGGGTGTCAAATTCGACAATCCTGTGCATAATACTATCGCGGAATATGTCAAAGCGCGGCAAAAAGCGGGGGAACCGATACGAGCGAGCGCGATTTTCGACATTGTGGACGAAAACGAGCCCGAGCTTTCGCAGATTCTTGACCTGAGTGTGGGAGAGAGTCTGACGGGGACGGGAGCGGAACGATATTTTCATGATTGCGTGCAGACACTGGAGCGTGCGCGGGTTGAAGCGGAGCTGGAGCGGCTGAGCAGGCTGTGCGATGCGGAGACGGATCTTGCGAAAAAGCGAGAGATCACGCGTGAGATCCTGCGGCTGACCATTGAACTGAAAAATTTTTAACATAAGCGGAGGACAGCAGAAAAACAAGATGAGTGTATCCGAACAGAAACTGAATGACATACTCAAACAGATCATCAGTGAATATCGGCAGAAGGGCAGTATTTCGACCAATGTGCTGTGTGATATTCTGGAAAAAATCGATACAAGTCCCGACCAGATCGATTATATTTATAAATCGATCGGTGAAGCGGGGATTCAGATCGTAGACGAAGACGAGCGCGACCGCGAACTGTTTGAACAGGCACTGCGGGATATCGGGCTGGACGATCCGGTCAAGATGTATCTGAAAGATATCGGCAGGGTGCCGCTTCTTTCGGTAGATGAAGAGATCGAGCTGGCGCGTAAGATGCAGGAAGGCGACGAAGCGGCGAAGAAGCGCTTGTCGGAGGCGAACCTGCGACTTGTCGTTTCCATAGCGAAGCGGTATGTCGGGCGCGGGATGCTGTTTCTGGATTTGATCCAGGAGGGCAATCTCGGCCTGATGAAGGCAGTGGAGAAATTCGACTACGGCAAGGGCTATAAATTTTCCACCTATGCGACATGGTGGATCCGTCAGGCCATCACCCGCGCCATCGCCGACCAGGCGCGCACCATCC
>USSJ01000321.1 GCA_900557285.1 uncultured Clostridia bacterium
TTCGTAGCCGTGAGATTTCAGCATCCATTATCCTCCAGTCGCAGTCACAGCTCAAGACCATCTATAAAGATGCTGCTGAAACTATTTTAGGTAACTGCGATACGATGTTGTTCCTTGGCGGCAAGGAAAGCAGCCAGCAGTGCATCTCCCGACCCGACTGTATCTTTGACACGCCCGTAATAGGACGCCGCCCTTTCTTTTATACCATTCTCCGACATAAAAATCGCACCGTCATCCCCCAAACTGACGATCACATTTCTCGCCCCCATCCGAAGCAGCTCTTCCGCCAATTCATATGCCCGAGAACCGTCTTCGATCGCAACGCCGAAAAGTTCGCTCAGCTCTTCCCTGTTCGGTTTTACAAGCCAGGGCCTGTACTTCAAAATGTCTTTCAACAACCGCCCCGCCGTATCCGCTACGATGCGCAGATCTTTCCCCCGCAACGATTCCAGTATATACGAATAACTGTCTTGGGATAGAGACGAAGGAATACTGCCTGCCAATACTACGGCCGATTTCTCCGGCACCTGCATAAGCTTTTCGACCAACCGATCCAGATCTTTTTGCGAAACTTCCGGGCCCGCGCCGTTGATATCTGTCTCCGCACTCTTTTCGCGCACCTTTACATTGATGCGCGTCATCCCCCTCACCCGCAAAAAATCATTGGCAATTTTGTCCTGATCTAAAAACCTGCATAACATTTCCCCGGCCTGTCCGCCCACAAAGCCCAATGCCATCGTATCCACCCCAAAGCTATGCAATACTGTCGATACGTTGATCCCCTTGCCTCCTGCGTGCAGTTCTTCACGCTCCGACCAGTTTATCTCGCCATGATTGATCTGTTCCGTGTAGATCCTGTAATCAAGCGCAGGATTCATCGTAACGGTATAAATCATTTCACTCTCTCCCCCTCAGCATCCAGGATCCCCTGTTCTTTCAGATACTCTTCCAGTATCCCAGCCGCATCCGCACATAATTGTGAACAAGGACGCTTTTTATAATATTCCTCCGTCCTCTCTTCCGCACGCGGCGAACAGTCACTCGTCACTCCCGATAAAAGTTCGCGGCAGATGATTGAACCGTTCATCTTTCGAAACCGTGATGCCAACTCCTGCTCCCGCGCATACAGCTCCGATTTTTCCTTTGTCGTCGGGGCCTTTGCATTATAAAAAACAATTCCGGCAATCATCATCATCCCGGATACCGTTCCGCAAACTTCACGCATCCGCCCCATCCCGCCTCCGAACGGAGCGCTTATCCTAAGAAGATCTTCTTCGCTCATCCCCGTCAGATCCGAAAATGCCAAAGCTACCGATTGCGCACAATTTAAACCCTTTTTAAAATTTTCTTCCGCTCTCTCCGCTCTTCTCATGCCGTTCTCCTGAATCTGCCATAATTTGATTTTCAAAAAAACCTTGCTTTATCAAAAATCTATGGTATAATAAAATTATGATTGATATATTTTATACATACAACTCAATTGCTTCAGACGATTTTATCAAAATGATCCTTTCGCAATATTATAATATACCAAATCCGGTCATTTGTAAATCGTTTAACGGCAAACCCTATATCGACGGAAGAAAAATTCACTTCAACCTTACCCACAGCAAACAGATCACCGCTCTTGCCGTCGGAAAAAAACGCGTCGGCTTTGACTGCGAATCTTTGACCGGCAAAGCCAGGCCCGCCGTCCTGAATAAATTCTCCGATCGTGAAAAATCCGAGATTCTCAGCGTCGGCGACTTTTACACGCATTGGACAGCCAAAGAAAGCTATATTAAATTCTTCGGAGAAACTCTTGCCAATCTCTGGAGAAAAGTCGAATTCTACCGCGGACACATTTACCTGCGGGGCGAACTCACCGACGCCCATATCACTCAATTTGAAATGGATAATTACGTCTTCAGTATCTGCGGCGATTATTCTAAGTTCAATATCCGTAAAATCTGATACATTCCGATCTCTCAGAAGCTTTTTGCACCCTGTTCCTCGTGCATT